>CADCDE010000003.1 GCA_902800065.1 uncultured Ruminococcus sp. | reverse complement strand
TTTTTTGAAAGTGAGTGGTAAAATTGAAGTCAAAGTTTTTGAAGAAAATGCTTGCTGTGGCAATGGCGGGAGCTATGCTTGGAACAGCATTTTCCGGAATGAGTGCATTGTCACTGACTGCACAGGCGGCTGAAAGAACAGATTACGGTCTTGCCGAAACTTCACAGAAAGGTGTTATACTTCACTGCTGGAACTGGTCTTACAAGAATATCAAGAAGTATATGAAAGACATTGCAGCAGCAGGTTATACATCAGTTCAGACATCTCCTGTACAGCAGCCCAAGGATTATTACTGGGAGGGTGTCGCTTACGGAAATGTAGGTATACCCGACGGTACAGGCGGCTATGAGGGCAACTGGTGGAAAGCTTATCAGCCTGTAACATTCTCGATATGCGATAACGGTCATACATGGTACGGTAACAAGACGGAGTTTAAAGAAATGTGTGCCGAGGCTGAAAAATATGGTGTCAAGGTAATAGTTGATATCGTAGCAAATCACATGGGTAATATACAGGGCTATAAAATCGGTGACCAGGAAACTGTCATGGGTGACATTTCACCTCAGGTCGGAGAGTTCTGGGAGCCTAAAATGCTGACTGATCCGTCTTACTGGCATATCAGTACATCGTGGACACATACATCAGACGGACGTTTTGACGTTACACAGGGTAATATGGGTATGCCCGATTTGAATACAGGTGACAGCAAAGTTCAGCAGATGGTATTGGGACTCCTTAAAGAGTGCATCGACTGCGGTGCAGACGGATTCAGATTCGATGCCGCAAAGCATATTGAAACTCCTGCGGATAATGCTAAATTTGCAAGTAATTTCTGGGATGTTGTCCTTGACGGTGCAAGGGCTTACTACAAGCAGAAAAATGGCTATGACGGCATATATTTCTATGGTGAAGTCCTCAACAGACTTGATGATACCAATGCGGAAAATTATTATCTGAGCAAAATGTCACTTACGGATAACTCGACAAGTGATAATTTAAGAAACAGCGTTGTGCATGGTTCTGTAAATGCCCTTGCAACAACAGGCTACTGCGGATATATTCATGGAAAAGCAGACCACGCTGTAATGTGGGCAGAATCACATGATACATATATGGGCGGCGGTTCATCTTATGATGCAAATGACTCCGATATAAAGAAAACATGGGCTATTCTTGCGTCAAGGAAAGATGCAACAGGCTTGTTCTTTGCAAGACCGTATTATTCCAAGGATATCCTTGCAAATGACGTTTCAAAAGCAAGACAGTCCTATGCGACTATTCTCGAAAATGTTGGCGGTGAACAGACACAGCTCGGTGATGTCGGTACTCTTACATGGGCAGACCCCGCTGTTGTAGCGGCCAACAGATTCAGAAACTTCTTTGTGGGACAAAGTGAAAAACTTGGAAGTTCCGGACAGACCGTATATAATATGCGTGGCAAGACAGGTGTAGTTATTGTTCGTGGAGAAGGTCCTGGTGCAGTTTCTCTGAGTATCGGAATGACTGACGGCACTTACTATGACCAGGTTACAGGCGAAAAATTCACAGTATCAGGCGGTAAAATCAGCGGTACAGTAAAGAATAAAGATGGTATAGCAGTTGTTTATAATCCGACAGTGGATTACGGCAAAGTAACCCCCGAACAGCCGACAGTTCTCAGGATAAATGCAAAAACAGCTGACGAAAAGAACACATTTATGTCTAATACAGCAAGTGTAACCATAGCGGCAGAGGGTGCAAAGAGCGTTAAATATACGACCTCGGAGGGCGTTACAGGCACATTTGCAGGTACATCAAAGACTATATCGGTAGGTGCTTTGACAGCAACAGGCAGTGATGTTACACTGACAGTAACGGCAACAGCCGCTGACGGCACTTCAAAGACAAAGAGCTTTATTTATTCAAAGAAAGCTCCACGTTCAGGCTATCCGACTTTGAATAAAGGAGGAGTAGTATTCGATAATTCAGAGTATAAATGGGGCAAGGTATATTGCTATGTTTATGATGAGAGCGGAAGCAGTGTCGTAAATAATGCAAGCTGGCCGGGTGTGCAGATGACAGACGAAGGCGGAGATTTCTGGACATACGAATTCCCTGACAAGTTCACCGGAAATGTACAGGTCATCTTCAATAATAACAGCGGTGTGCAGATTCCGACTGGTCAGGGACTTGAGATGAAAGCAACAGAAAAAAGGCTGTTTACAAGCGGTGTTCTTGGAGCATTGCCGAGTTCGTCAAATCAGCTTGCATTGACTCTTACGCCTTCGGCTAAAACAGTCGGAGCAAATCAAACAGTGACTTTCACTGCAAAAGCAACTTCAAATTCAGGTACTGTAAAATATGCCTTTACGACATCTGACGGCAAAACACAGGCTTCTTCGACTTCAAATACATTTAAATGGACGCCCACAAAGACAGGTACTTATACTATAGCTGTAAACGGAGTTGACAGTAAATCCGATATAACAGCGGTTACAAAGGTTACTGTAACATCTTCAAGCACATTGCTGAATAATTCGACACTTTCTGCAACAACTGTAAATCTCGGTGATAAGGTAACGGCAAAATGTTCTGCATCAGGCGGAAAATCTCCATATACATATGCTGTTTATGTTAAAAAGACAACCGATACAAAATGGACAACAAAGCAGAATTTCAGTACAAATGCAAGTGTAGTATTCACTCCTTTGAAAGCAACATCTTATAATGTCTGCATAAAGGTAAAGGATGCAAGCGGAACAATAGTAAAAAAATATATCAATTTGACTGTTAAGGATGCTGCTCTCAAGAATACATCATCACTTTCGGCAACAACGGTTAAAAAGGGAAGCAAAGTTACTGCAAAATGTTCTGCAACAGGCGGCACAGCACCTTATACATACGCTGTATATGTCAAGAAGACTACCGATACAAACTGGACTTTGAAGCAGAACTTCAAGACCAATGCAAGTGTAGTATTTACAACTGCAAAAGTAGCTGATTATAAAGTCTGCATAAAAGTCAAGGATTCAAGCGGAACGATAGTAAAGAAATATATCGACCTTAAATCCACCTGACAGGTAATACTATTTCATGTTAAAGCAACAGACAAACTTAACAATGTTTATTTGTCATTCTGAGGAACGAAGTGACGAAGAATCTTTCAAAGATTCCTCGCTTTGCTCGGAATGACAGTTATCAATTCGTTAAAAATGAAATAGTACATTGTAAAATCTAATTCTTAATGTCAATCGAGTGACCTGTCATTCTGAGGAGCGATAGCGACGAAGAATCTTCCAAAGATTCCTCACTGCGTTCGGAATAACAAAGACATCAAAGTTTTAGATTCAACAAGGCAATAGTATAAATTCATGAAATAAAACTAAAAAGCTGACCATGCAAAATGCAAGGTCAGCTTTTGTTGTCAAATAATCAAGGAAAAACGATCACAACGATTAATTTTCAGTGTCGGTTTTTTCTTCCTCTTTTGGATAGTTTGCTGAGCATACGAGATCTTTTGAGTATTCAGCAACTTTTTTGATACCCTTGTTATTCAACAATGCGATGTTTGCGTCTATCTGTTTTTTGAGTTCAAGGTCTGTATACTCCATCTCTACGAGTTCACCATTGATCTGGATGTACGGACTTAAACCGAGCAGATAGTCAGTGGAAACATTGAAGTATCTGGCTAATTTCATAAGAGTTTCGCCATTAGGGATACCACCATTTTTCCACTTGCTTATGATTCCGGATGAGAGCCCGATTTCCTTGCCTACGGGATTAGGTCTTTTACCGTTTCGCAAACAAAGATTGTAGAATCTTTCCCAGAACATAATAAATACCCCCTTAATATAGAAAAAGATTAAATTATGCCTTCCGAAAGGACTTAAGGCATCAACATACAGTAAGTCCAAAATATTACCGTATATCTTTTATATATATTAACACAAAATATCCGTAAAAACAATAACTATTTGCAAAAATTCTTTGTGAAATTTTAAAAAAATTTGTGAACGGAATCATTTGGAATACTTTTTTGCATTGATCCTGTCGGAGACAGTGCCGATAATTGTAAAAATGAGAAGCAGACATACATTTGTTATAACAATGCTTGCACCTGTCGGAGTATTGTACTGATATGATATGACAAGTCCTGAGATACTGCAGAATACAGCGATAACAGCGGAGCATATAACGACAGTTTTGAAGCGTCTGCAGATACGCATTGAGGTTATTGAGGGAAAGATGATAAGGCTTGATATAAGCAGAGAACCCATCATTTTCATGCCGACAGTTATTGTAAGTGCGGTAAGAAAGGCGATTATCATATTATAGATGCCTGCTTTTGTGCCTGTTGCCTTTGCGAAGCTCTCGTCAAAGGTCACAGCGAATATTTTATTATAAAAGAATACAAACATTATTATAACAATTATCGAGAGAATTATACATATAATAATATCTTTTTGAGACATTGCAATGATACTTCCAAAAAGGTAGCTGTTGATATCGGTATTCATGCCTGTTGTCATAGTAGCGACCATTATACCGATAGCAAGAGAGGCTGTTGAAATTATTGCAATTGCAGAATCACCTTTTATTTTTCCGTTCTGGCTTATGCGGAGAAGAAAAATAGCAGCTATCATAACTATTGGAACAGCAAATTCCAAAGGAGCAGCAGCATTAACGGCAGCAGCTATTGCCAATGCACCGAATCCTACATGGGATAAGCCGTCACCTATCATTGAATAGCGTTTTAAAACAAGGCTCACTCCCAAAAGTGCCGCACAAAGAGATATCAGTGAACCTCCTATCACAGCTCTTAAAAAAAATTCATAAGAGAACATTTTTATTATTTCATCAAACATTTTAATTATCCTCCGAAAAGAAAGATTTTCCGACAGGGCTTTTGATATATTCATCTTTTGTTCCAAAGAATGTCTTGTCACCGTTGAGATGAAGAATATGGCTTGCATATTTTACGGAAGATTTTATATCATGCGATACCATGATTATAGTAATATTTTCCTTTTTGTTTAGTTCTTCAATCAATTTATACATATCCTCAGTGACGATGGGGTCAAGACCTGTAACGGGTTCATCAAGGAGAAGTATCTTTTTGCTTGCACACAAAGCCCTTGCAAGAAGTACCCTTTGCTGTTGACCGCCCGACAAATCACGGTAGCTTCTCTTAATTAGATGTTCTATTTTAAGACGCTTGATATTGTCAAGGGCAATCTGCTTATCGTTTTTTGAATAGAACGGTTTGAGACCACGACCGTTTAGTCTGCCCGAAAGAACTACTTCATAGACGCTTGCAGGAAAATCCTTTTGAGCAGGAGTCTGCTGAGGGAGATATCCTGTTTCATTAGTTTTGAGACCGTCACCACGGATTATTTTTCCGTCAGCGGGGGATTTCAGACCGAGTATTCCCTTGATAAGAGTGCTTTTGCCTGAGCCGTTTTCGCCGACAATGCAGAGATAATCACCCTGATTCACGGAAAAATTCAGATTTTTTATAACGCTTGTATTTTCGTATGAAAAGGAGACGTTTTCACAGGTTATGAAAGCCATTTATCCGAGAGCCTCCTTCAAAGCAAAGGCATTGTCAAGCATTATCCAATAATAGCCTGCTTCATTGTCCAATTCCTTTTGAGTAACATTATGACAGGAATGGAAGATGCGTTTTTTAGCTCCGGTGCTTTCGCATATTGTATCAGCGACTTTTCCCGAAGAAAATTCTATTGAGAATACAACAGGTATTTTTTCTTCTTTAACTTTGTCTATGAGGAATGATACAGTAGCTGCACTCGGTTCAGTTTCTGATGAACAGCCTGGAAATGCCGCATAATATTTCAGTCCGTATTCATCAGCAAGGTATCTGAACGGGAATCTGTCACCGAATACAATAGTCTTTCTTTTAGCATTTTCAACGACTTTTCGGAATTCATTGTCAAGTTCAGATAATTTCTGACAATATTCAGCAGTCCTGTTTTTAAAGAAGCTGGCATTTTTGGTATCAAGCTCACAGAGAGTTTCAGATATTTTTCTTGTAATGAGAGAGGCATTGACGGGAGATGTCCAGACGTGTTCGTCATATTCAATTTCATCACCGTCATCATCGGTTTTTTCCATGCCTTCAACGGTTTCTTCTTCGACTGTATCGACAATATCCATAAGAGCAATTATTTTCTTTGGTTTTTTATCGCCGGATTCAAGTATATCTTTCACCCATTCATCGGATTCACCGCCGACATATATAAATAAATCACTTTCTTGAATTTCAATGATATCCTTCGGGGTAGGATCATAGCTGTGACTTTCCATACCGGGCTTGAGAAGCATGGAGACATTTACCCTGTCACCGCCGATTTCCCTTGTAAAATCATAAGGCGGAAATATCGTTGAAACTATATTTAATTTTCCGTTATCTTTTTTTGTATTGTTTTTACCGCAGGCACAAAATACCGATATTGCAACTGCCATACAAAGTATCGCACAAATAAACTTTTTCATAAAAAATTTTTCACTCCTTATTTTTATCTTTACTGATACAA
Organism: uncultured Ruminococcus sp.; assembly: GCA_902800065.1. Taxonomy (GTDB): domain Bacteria; phylum Bacillota; class Clostridia; order Oscillospirales; family Acutalibacteraceae; genus UBA1213. The sequence goes on along the minus strand of CADCDE010000003.1, from coordinate 36,918 downwards.
TTTTTGCATTTTCCGTAAAAAACCGTTCTGAAAGGATTTATCTCGAAGCCATGTTCAGAGAATATATGTTCGGAAAGTTCAGTGAGATGTGAACATTCAAGATGTATCAGACAACCGCATTTTTCGCACATCAGGTGAAAATGCTCTTTGCATTTCTGATTATCATTATACTGAAAACACGCACTTGTAGCCCCATCAACGGTATACTTTCTGATAAAGCCTTCTTCAAGGAGTTTTTCGAGATGTCTGTAAATAGTGGTGACACCTACAGGCGTACCGTTTTGAGAAAAAGAATCGCTTATCTGATTTACAGTGACATGATAATCCCTGTGGTCAATGAGATATTTCAGGACAGCATCCTTTTGTTTTGTCTTGTATCCGTTTGACATTTTTTATATATCTCCCTTTACTGAATTTGAAAAGCATTTTCATTTTACAATAATATATATTAAATGTCAATAGTTGGATTAAATTTGATTGACAAATATTTTGTTAAATAGTATAATTTTTTGAGTGAAATATATATTGACAAATGGTATGGTAATATGTTATCATATTACTACTTTACTACAATAAAGTAATTTGAAAGGAATGAAAAAAAGGAATTTATGAAAAATTATTCAAAGATTACACCCGAAGGTACAAAAGACCTTTTATTTGAAGAATGTCTTGCCAACAGAACAGTGTCATCTATATTGGGAAAAGTATTTGCACACAGGGGATTCCATGAAGTCCTCACTCCATGCGTTGAATTTTATGATGTATTTTCCGAAGAATTGTCGGGAATACCGATGGAAAATATGTATAAAATGAGCGATTCCAAGGGTAGACTTATGGTAATGCGACCTGATTCAACTTTGCCTATTGCCAGAATGGTATCAACAAGATTGAAGAATATGCCTCAGCCGATAAGATTGTATTACAATCAGAGAGTTTACAGAAATAATCTCGGTTTGACGGGCAGAAGCAACGAAGTCATGGAAACAGGCGTTGAACTTATCGGTGCAAAAGGCAAAAGAGCTGACCTTGAAGTTATTACAACGGCTATCGAGGCACTTTCAAAGTGCGTTCCAGATTTCAGAATTGAAATCGGTCACGCTGAATTTTTCAAGGCTCTTGCAAAGAAATTGCCTGTAAGTGATGCAGAGAGAGAGGAAATAAGATTCTTTATTGAATCAAAGAATTATTCCGCACTGAATTCAATTCTCGATAATCTCGAACAGACACAATATGTTAATATCATCAGAAAATTACCTGCATTGTTCGGCGGTATAGATGTCCTTGATGAAGCATACAGTTTATGTGATGACAAGGAAGCTCTTGCAACTCTCGAATATGTCAGGGAGATATACAACGATTTATCATTATATAATCTCGGTGACAGACTTATAATAGACCTTGGACTTGTCCAGAGAAATGATTATTACAGTGACATAGTTTTCAGCGGATATGTTCTCGGTTCAGGTGAGCCTGTACTTATCGGCGGAAGATATGATAATCTCCTTGCAAACTTTGATGAACCGTCACCCGCAATCGGCTTCGGGATAAATGTAGATTCACTTGCAAGAGTTATGCTGAAAAGAGGAAATGTTCCGTCAGGTAATAATCCGGATATTCTCGTACACAGCGAAAAAGGCTATGAAGTTGAGGCAATCAAGTATACATCTAATCTTGCACAGGCACATATACTCGGTGAAAACAGCGTTTTTGAAACACAAGAACAGGCTCTTGAATATGCAAAATCAAGGGGCATTAAAAAACTTGTCATAGTCGGGGAAGAAATAAGGAGTATAAACGTATGAAACCATTAAGAATAGCCCTGACAAAGGGCAGACTTGAAAAAGATACAGTGAAATTATTGGAGAGTGCAGGATATGACTGTACAGCCGTCAGAGAAAAGGGCAGACGTTTGATATTGCCTATCGGTGACGGTGAAATAGAAGTCGTTCTTGCAAAAGCCGCTGATGTTATAACCTATGTAGAAAACGGTGTATGTGATTTGGGTGTTGTCGGCAAGGATACTATCATGGAAAACGGCAGGAGCTTTTATGAAATACTCGATTTAGGTTTCGGAAAATGCCGTTTTGCACTTGCGGGCAAGGCGGGCAAAGACTTTTTTGCAGGCTACAACGAAAAGACAATTGCAACAAAATATCCCAATGTTACCCGAAATTTTTTTGAAGGCAAGGGCATGGATATTAGAATAATAAAAATAGAGGGTTCAGTTGAGCTTGCACCGCTTTTGGGATTGTCAGACGCTATCGTTGATATAGTTGAAACAGGCTCTACACTCAAGGAAAACGGTCTTGTTATAATCGAGGATAATGTTGCACCGATTTCCGCAAGGCTCATAGCAAATAATGCAAGTCTTAAACTGCGTAAAAAAGAGATAGAAACTCTTGCGAATAAAATGGACGAAGAAAGGAAGAAATTACAATGATAAATATTATCAAAGCTGACGGCAAAACAGAAAAGGAATTTCTTGCAAAATTAGAGGAAAGAAACAGAAGTACAAACAATGATGTAACGGCAGTTGTCAGTGAAATTATAAATAATGTCCGTGAAAACGGTGATAATGCTGTCAGGGAATACACGATTAAATTTGACGGAAAAGCTCCAGAATGTTTTGAAGTGTCAAAAGATGAGATAAATGCGTCAATAGCACAGTGCGACACGAAATTTATTGAAACTCTCAAAAAAGCGGCTGAAAATATAAGAAATTTCCACGAGCGTCAGAAACAGCAGAGCTGGCTCACTACAAAAGAAAACGGAGTTATCATGGGACAGCGTATAAGAGGACTTGCAAGAGTAGGCTTGTATGTACCGGGCGGTACAGCGGCTTATCCGTCATCTGTATTGATGAACGCAATTCCCGCAAAAATTGCAGGTGTCAAGGAAATTATCATGGTGACACCCCCGACAAAAGACGGTAAGCCCAATCCCGATATAATGGCAGCGGCAGCTATTGCAGGAGTAGACAGAGTATTTTTGATGGGCGGTGCACAGGCGATAGCCGCACTTGCTTATGGTACTGAGAGTGTTCCGAAAGTCGATAAAATAGTAGGACCGGGAAATATCTTTGTTGCAACGGCTAAAAAATTACTTTACGGAAATGTCGATATAGATATGATTGCAGGACCGAGTGAAATACTTGTTTTAGCTGATGACAGTGCCAATCCGAAATTCCTTGCGGCAGATTTGATGTCACAGGCTGAACACGATAAATTGGCTTCGGCTATAATGGTGACAACTTCCGAGGAATTAGCCGAGGAGACAGTTTCACAGATTGAAAGACAGATACAGATGCTTTCAAGAAAGGATATCATAGAAACATCTCTTACGAATTACGGTGTTATAATCGTGTGCGATACAATGGATAGGGCTGTTGAACTGGCTAATGAACTTGCCCCTGAACACCTTGAAGTATGCTGCAATAATCCGCTTGAATATATCGGCAAACTTGACAATGCAGGCTCGGTATTTTTGGGCAATTATTCCCCCGAACCCTTGGGGGATTACTTTGCGGGACCTAATCACGTTTTGCCGACAAGCGGTACAGCGAGATTTTTCTCACCGCTTTCCGTTGACAGTTTCGTTAAAAAATCCAGCTTCATCTACTATACCGAAAATGCCCTTGACAAAGATAAAGAGGATATTATCCGCTTTGCCAAGACCGAGGGACTGACTGCTCACGCAAATTCCATTGAAGTAAGATTTGAAGAAACAGAAAATAAACCGTGATACAGGAGATAAAAAAATATGTATGAGTTATGCGGAAAGGTAAAGGATTTAGAGCCTTATGAACCGATAAAGGGCAGCTACAGAATAAGACTTGACGCAAACGAAAGTTTTTACAATATGCCCGATGAAATAAAACAGGAAATTAAAGATATAATAGATGTACTTCCGTTCAATCGTTATCCCGATTCGACAGCAGAAAAATTGATAAAGGCATTTTCTGACTTTTACGGAATATCCCCCGAAAATGTCACAGCTACAAACGGTTCAGATGAAATGCTGTATTTGCTTGCTTCGGCAATGCTTGAAAGAAACAGTGTAGTTGTAGTTGTCGAGCCTGATTTCTCGATGTATAAATTCTATTCGTTTCTTTCGGAAAATGTTGTTATTCCTTATCAGAAGTCAGGGGATTTGAATATAAATGTTGATGAACTGATAAAGACGGTCAATGAAAATAACGCTGATATGGTGATATTCTCGAATCCGTGCAATCCCACAAGTCAGGGAATTTCAGCCGAAAGTGCAAGGAAATTAGTCAAAAGCGTAAAAGCCCTTGTAGTACTTGACGAGGCATACATGGATTTCTGGAATGAAGGCTTGCTGAAAGAGGCGGCTGAATATGACAATCTCATAGTGCTTAAAACTGCTTCAAAGGCAGTAGGTTCGGCAGCTTTGAGACTGGGTTTTGCTGTTTCAAATCCGAAAATTACAAGGGCATTGCAGGCGGTAAAATCTCCTTACAATGTAAATTCCCTCTCACAGGAAATAGGCACTGTAATTTACGGACACAAGGAACTTTTGCAGGAAAGATGTGCGGAGATAGTTAAGAATACAAAAGAATTGTATGAAGCTCTCGTGAAGATAAAGGAACAGTATGATATGCCCGTGGAGATATTCAAGCCGTGTACTAATTTTGTATTTATGAAAATTGACTTTGCAAAAAAGTTGTATGAATATCTTTTGGATAACGGTATCGCTGTAAGATATTTCAAACCGAATGCTTTAAGGATAACGGCAGGCTCTGAAAGTGAAAATAGTGAATTGATGAAATACATCGAGAAGTACATTTTGGAAAAATATGTTTATATGAACATATAACTTTTTGGACAAAATCGTTAAAATTTTGGCAATTTCAGAAATAATCGCAAATTTTCGTTTACAAATCAAAAAAAATAAGTTATACTATATTCGCAATAAATAAAAAGGTGGCATAAAAACAATGCGTACAGCAATCATTGACAGGAAAACAAAGGAAACGGATATCCATGTGGAATTGAATCTTGACGGCGGTGAAACAAATATTTCAACGGGAATAGGATTTTTTGACCATATGCTGACAGCATTTTCGGTGCATGGAGGTTTCGGACTTACAGTGAAAACTATCGGTGATTTGTACGTTGACTGTCACCATACCATTGAAGATACAGGCATTGTGATAGGCAAGGCATTTGGAATGGCTTTGGAAAATAAGGGCGGTATCAGGAGATTCGGTTCTTTTTATGTTCCTATGGACGAGGCATTGGCGTTTTGTTCGCTCGATATAAGCGGAAGACCGTTTCTTGTGTTTGATGCGGAATTTCCCGAGGAAAGAATAGGCACTTATGACAGCTGTATGACTGAGGAATTCATGAGGGCATTTGCTTATAATTCGGGTATCACGCTCCATTTGAAGTCATGCTACGGCAAAAATTCCCACCATATCACGGAGGCTTTGTATAAGTCATTGGCTCACGCTTTGAAAGAGGCTGTACAATCCACAGGAAACACCAAACCTCTTTCAACAAAGGGTGTATTGTGATTATATAGTAAACGGCAAAATGAATTTCTTTATGTCATTTCGAGCAAAGCGAGAAATCTTGTAAAGATTCTTCGTCGTTCCACTCCTCAGAATGACAAAAGGAATTTTTCATTAATATAAATTGAAAGGTTGGATAATATATGTTGGTATTACCTGCTATTGATATAAAGGACGGAAATTGTGTAAGATTATACAGAGGAGATTATTCTACTGTACATAAAGTTGCTGAGAGTGCAGTTGAAACAGCTAAGGAATTTGAAAAAGCCGGAGCTGAGTTCATGCACGTGGTAGACCTTGACGGTGCAAAGGACGGTAAAAGAGTAAACAGCGAACTTATATTGAGTGTAAGAAATGCCTGTGACCTCAAAATAGAAGTCGGCGGCGGTATCAGGGATATGGATTCGGTGGAGTTTTATCTTCAAAACGGCATTGACAGAGTTATACTTGGTTCAGCAGCTATAAAAAATCCTGAATTTGTCAAAGAGGCTGTCAAAAAATATTCTTCAAAGATAGCCGTAAGCATAGATGCACTTGACGGTATGGTATCGGCAGACGGTTGGACAGATACCTCTGAGATAAATTACATTGAGCTTGCAAAGCGTATGGAGGATATCGGTGTAAAATATCTTATATTCACAGATATCTCGAAGGACGGTATGCTGTCGGGACCTAATCTTGTTATGCTTGATGAACTGAAAACTGCTGTCAATTGTAATATAATAGCTTCGGGCGGTGTGTCGAATCTGAAAGATATAATAAATCTTGCGGCACTCGATATATACGGTGCAATAAGCGGAAAGGCTATCTATACCGGAAATCTTGATTTAAAGAGGGCTGTTGAAGTTGCAAAAGCCGCTTCAAAAAAGAAATGATAAGGAGTTTTTTGGGGTGTACGAGTTTATAGAGGATTATTTCAAAAAGGCAGACTTATTGCCTGCGATAATACAGGAAAAAGATACAGGCGAAGTCCTTATGCTTGCCTATATGAACAGGGAATCCATGAGAAAGACCTTTGAAACAGGATATACATGGTTTTACAGCCGTTCAAGGCAGGAGCTTTGGAATAAAGGTGCAACGAGCGGTCACTTGCAGAAAGTTGTTGATATAAAAGGTGACTGCGACAAGGATACATTACTTGTTATCGTTGAACAGACAGGTGCAGCCTGTCACACGGGCAGTCATTCATGTTTTTTCAATGAACTTTGGGAGGAAAATAAAAATGGATAATGAATTGTATAACTTGTATCAGACGATACTCGACAGAAAAGAAAATAAACAGGAGGGTTCATATACCTGTTATCTCTTTGAAAAGGGCATTGACAAGATACTGAAAAAAGTCGGAGAGGAATGTTCCGAAACTATCATAGCTGCAAAGAACGGTGACAACAAAGAAACAGTGCTTGAAATATCGGATTTGATATATCACTTGTTTGTAATGATGGCACAGCAGGGTATCACCGTTGATGAAGTCATGGACGAGCTTGCAAAACGCAGTCAGAAAACAGGAAATCTCAAAACATTTCATCAGGTAGACAAAAATACATGATAATAATATATATCCCCTGAAAATTTCTCAGGGGATATTTGTTGTAGAAAGGAATTTTTTAATGAGAACAAGCGATTTTTACTATGATTTGCCCGAGGAACTTATTGCACAGATTCCCATAGAACCCCGTGACAGTTCAAGATTATTAGTAATGGACAGAGATACAGGTGAACTGGAACATAAACATTTTTATGATATATTGGATTATCTCAATGAGGGTGACTGTCTGATACTGAATGATTCAAGGGTATTGCCTGCGAGAATATTCGGTGAAAAAGTCGGTACAGGTGCAAATGTGGAATTTCTGCTTTTGAAGCAGGTGGAAAATAAGAAATGGGAAACTCTTGTAAAACCCGGTAAAAAAGCAAGAGAGGGTGCAAAATTTACATTCGGTGACGGTCTTATGACAGCGACTGTTGTTGAAGTTAAGGAAGACGGAAACAGGATAGTTGAATTTGAGTGTGAGGGGAGTTTTTTTGAGAATCTGGATAAACTCGGACAAATGCCCCTTCCGCCTTATATACATGAAAAGCTACAGGATAAAGAACGTTATCAGACAGTGTACAGCAGAGAATTGGGTTCGGCAGCCGCTCCGACAGCAGGACTGCATTTCACAAAAGAACTTTTGCAGAAAGCAAGGGATAAGGGTGTAAAAATAGGTTTTGTGACGCTTCATGTAGGCTTGGGTACTTTCAGACCTGTTAAAGTTGATGATGTAACAAACCACAAAATGCACTCTGAACATTATGAATTGCCCGAAGAAACTGCGATACTGATAAATGAAACCAAGAAAAACGGTGGTCGAGTAATATCCGTCGGAACGACAAGCTGTCGTACATTGGAAACAGTTGCTAAAAAAGAGGGCTGTATCAAAGCAAGCGAGGGCTGGACGGATATATTTATATATCCCGGATTTAAGTTTGAGGTGCTTGACGGACTGATAACGAATTTTCATCTTCCTGAAAGTACACTGATAATGCTTGTATCAGCATTTGCAGGGTTTGACAATGTAATGAACGCATATAAAATTGCCGTACAGGAAAGATACAGATTTTTCAGCTTCGGTGATGCCATGTTTATAGGAAACATGAAAAAATAAACCAACTGTCATTCCGAGCAAAGCGAGGAATCTTAAAAAGAACAGTCGCTTTGTTCATGGAATTTTTTTACAAGAACGGTTTTTGCATCGTTGTGTCTTAAAGCGATAAGGGAACTTCTGAAAAAATATGCTTTCGTGTCGCACGTGGCAGTTTGATTTACTACAGTTATCCTTGTACCAATAATAAGACCGAGTGACATCAGCCTGTGACGGATATCAATATTTTCGGGCAGGGTACAGATGAATCCGCTTTCACCGATATTAAGGCTGTCAAGCGGAATTAAGGGGGACTGTTTCATCAGAAAAAACACTCCTTAAAGAGAGATTTGTATATTTACAGGATATGCAGATTTAAACTGCAGGTTTAATGTTTTTTTGGAAGATGAGTGTTATAATATGGACATCAAAAAGAAAAGGAGATAATAAATATGGGTATTGATTGGGAAAATATCTTGGGCATAGACGAAGGCGAATATGACAGTGAGCATATGCAGGAAGCGTATGACGACATGATACCGGATGATGACGATTACTACTATGGTCGCCGCAGTGACTACTATGCAGATGATACGGAATACTATGAAGAATATGACGAAGATGATGAAGAATACGATGAAGATGACGAATACAACGAAGATGACGAAGAATACGATGAAGATGAAGCATACAGCGAAGATGGCGAACATGGTGAGCATTACGAAATTGACGGAGGAGATGGACACACATGGACAGCCGAGGACGACCTTCCCTTCTGAAAGTTGAGCATAATAAATAGACAGACGGAAATGCAGATATTCTGTATTTCCGTATTTTATTTTTTCATGAAAGTTTTGTGTTGTAATTTTCCGAAAATATGATATAATGATTGTATAATATGCAGTTATTGGAGGAAGAATTTATGATAGCAGTAGCAATAGACGGTCCGGCAGGGGCAGGCAAAAGCACTATCGCAAAAAAAGTATCGTCTGAACTCGGTTTCATATATGTCGATACAGGGGCGATATACAGGTCAGTGGGACTTGCGTGCATAAAAAAAGGCATAGATGAGGGCGACAGCAAGGCTGTTAAAAAACTTCTGGAAGATATTGATATAAGAATAGTTTTCTTTAACGGCGAACAGCATATATTACTGAATGATGAGGACGTTTCGGGGGATATACGCACGGAAACTGTTTCAATGGCAGCTTCAACTGTATCGGCAATACCTGAAGTCAGGGAATTTTTGTTGAGCCTGCAAAGGAATTTTGCAAAGACCGATAATGTTATCATGGACGGCAGGGATATAGGTACAGTGGTATTGCCAAATGCACAGGTCAAGATATTTCTTACTGCTTCACCTGAGGTCAGGGCGAAAAGGAGAGTTGAACAGCTTGCCGAAAAGGGCGAAAGTGCAGATTATGATACAGTTCTGGCAGATATAGTCAAGCGTGACTACAACGACTCACACAGGGAGATAGCTCCGCTTAAACCGGCTGACAGTGCATTTATAGTAGATACATCAGATATAACACTTGAGGAGTCTATCAGAAAAATCGCTGATATAATAAAGGAGAATATAGAGTAATGAAGATGAGTCCTTTTTATCGTTTCGGCAGAGGATTGCTTATGCCGTTTTATAAACTGCTTTTTTGGTATAAGATAAACGGCAGGGAAAATGTTCCCAATGACGGAGCATATATAGTATGTTCAAACCACTTGTCGAATAATGACCCTGTACTTCTGGGATTGGCAATGAAAAGACAGATTTTCTATATGGCAAAGGCTGAACTTTTTAGGAATCCGATAGCGGGCTGGGTGATAAGACATCTTGGTGCATTTCCTGTCAATCGTGGTGCAGGTGACGGAAAGGCTATAAACGAAGCTGAACAGATAGTAAAAGACGGAAAACTCCTTGGAATATTTATTGAGGGCACACGCTCAAAAACAGGCGAGTTTTTAAGACCGAAATCGGGTGCATCAATAATAGCTCACCAGATGAATGTACCTGTGATACCTGTATGTATAACTCCAAAAAATAAAAAAATAAGAGTATTCCAGCCGGTGAAAATATCAATAGGCAAGCCCATTACACCAAAGGAACTTGGTCTTGACAAGGGTGCGCCTGAAGAATACAGAAATTCAAGCAGGAAAATAATGGCTGAAATAAAAAAATTAAGGGAAAATGATCTGAAATGAAAATAACAGTAGCAAAATCAGCAGGATACTGCTTTGGAGTCAGCCGTGCAGTGAACATAGTCGAAGAACTTCTTGACAAAGGAGAAAAGGTATGTACTCTCGGTCCTATAATCCACAATCCCCAGAAGGTGCGTGAATTTGAAGCAAGAGGAGTCAAAACAGCGGAAACTCCTGAACAGGCAGATAAAAATTCAATACTCGTGATAAGGGCACACGGTATACCCTCTCAGACAGAAGAAAAAATAAAGTCGCTCGGACTGAAATATGAAAATGCAACCTGCCCTTTTGTAATAAAAATTCATAATATAGTGTTGCAACATTCAAAAATTTGTGATATAATACTTATTGCAGGAGATAAAAGTCATCCCGAAGTACAAGGAATATTAGGTCATTGCAGTTCTGAATGTCATATATTTTTAAATAGTGATGAATTGGATGAACTGCTGGAAAAATTTCCGTATATAAAAGAAAAAAGTGTGTGTGTCGTTGCTCAGACCACTTTTGATATGACGGAATGGAAAAAATGTTTGTCGAAAGTCAAAAAACTCTGTACAAATGCCAAAATTTATGATACAATATGTAATGCAACGTCTGTAAGACAGTCTGAGGCAGAAATATTGGCATCACAGTCTGACCTTATGCTTGTGATAGGCGGAAGACACAGTTCAAATACCAACAAGCTTTTCAATATATGCAAAAGCAGGTGTGCTGAAACTTATCTTATCGAAACCGCTGACGAGTTGCCTGTGTCAGCAATCAAAAAGTCCTGTTCTATAGGCGTTACAGCCGGTGCATCAACTCCGGCAAGCATTATTAAGGAGGTTTTAAAAACCATGTCAGAAGAAATCAAAGAAAAAAAGGTTGAGGAAGGCGAAGAAAACTTCAAGGAGCTTCTTGAGGAGTCACTCAAAACTTATAATACAGACGGAAGGGTAAAAGGTATTGTCGTAGGCATTACACCTACTGAAGTAAGAGTTGATGTCGGCAGAAAACAGACCGGTATAGTTCCGTTGTCAGAGCTTTCAAGTGACCCCAATGCAAAGACTGAGGATCTTGTGAAAATAGGCGATGAGCTTGACCTCAAGATCATGAAGACCAACGATCAGGAAGGTACTATTCTCCTTTCAAAGAGAATCATTGATTCTCAGAGAGGCTGGGACGAAATTGTCAAGGCTTGTGAGGAAAAGACAGTCGTTACAGGTATTGTTACCGAGGTCGTAAAAGGCGGTGTCGTTGCAGTATCAAACGGTGTAAAGGTATTTATCCCGCAGTCGCTCACAGGTCTGAAAAAGGGTGCTGACATATCTGTGCTTCTCAAGCAGGAAGTTTCATTCTATGTTATCGAAACTACCTATCAGAGAAGACGTGCAGTAGGCTCTATCCGTGCAGTTGAAAGAGAAGAAAGCAAGAAAAAAGCAGAAGCATTCTGGGCGGATGCTGAAGTAGGCAAGAAATATACAGGTACAGTCAAGTCACTTACATCCTACGGTGCATTCGTTGACATCGGTGGTATTGACGGTATGGTTCATATTTCAGAGCTTTCATGGAACAGAATCAAACATCCGTCAGAGGTCGTAAATGTAGGCGATACTATTGAAGTTTACATAAAGGCTCTCGACCAGGAGAAAAACAAAATTTCACTCGGCTACAAAAAAGCAGAGGATAATCCTTGGGAAATACTCAAGAACGAGTACCCTGTAGGTACAGTTTGTGAAGTTGAGATCGTTGGACTTACACAGTTCGGTGCATTCGCAAGAATAATCAATAATATTGACGGTCTTATCCATGTTTCACAGATATCAAATGAAAGAATCGAGAAGCCTCAGGATGTTCTTTCCGTAGGTCAGAAGGTCAATGCTAAAATAACAGCAATAGACTTTGACAAGAAGAGAATAAGCCTTTCAATAAAAGCAGCAAATGAAACTGCTGAAGAAGACGCTTGATTTTTTAGAAAATTCCATATAGCTTTGGGGCATCTCTTAACAGGGGTGCCTTAAAGTGTTTATAACAAAGACGGAGATGTTTTACTTATGTATGATGAAATAACTGCTCTTGCACAAAAAGCGGTGATCGAAATATTGGAAAAAGCGAATTTGAAGAAAAATTCGGTTTTTGTAGTAGGCTGTTCATCAAGCACTGTCGCAGGAAAATCTTTCGGTACAGCGTCAAGCATGGAAATTGCACAGGCAATATTTGACGGTATATATCCTGTACTTAAGGAAAGAGGAATATATATAGCCGCTCAGTGCTGTGAACATCTCAACAGGGCAATAATTATTGAAAATGCCGCAGCACTTGCACAAAATCGTGAAATTGTAAATGTTGTCCCTCAGCCGAAAGCAGGCGGTTCATTTGCGACAATAACTTACAATACTCTGAAAGAGCCTGTTGTCGTTGAGCATATCAAAGCTGATGCAGGTATAGATATAGGCGGAGTGCTTATCGGTATGCACCTTAAAGATGTTGCTGTTCCGCTGACACTTTCCGTAAAGCAGATAGGCGAAGCTCATATAACATCAGCCCGCACACGCCCGAAATTTATCGGCGGTGAAAGGGCATACTATAATGACAAATTGAAATGATTATTTGAAAGGAGAGAAAATATGGGATACAAGGAAGAATTTATCGAAATATATAAGGAAAATATAAAAAGACCGGGTTCGGAAAAACTTCTTGAGTGGCTTCAGGGAACAGACTTTTTCACCGCACCTGCAAGCACAAAGTTTCATGGAGCGTGTGAGAGTGGTCTTGTAATGCACAGCTTGAGCGTTTATCATACAATGGTCGAAAAGCATTTCAATGCCGAGAGCGACAGCATGGAGAGCTTTGCGATATGTGCATTGCTTCATGACCTTTGCAAGACACAGTTCTATAAGGTGTCAACAAGGAATGTAAAGAATGATGAAACGGGACAGTGGGAGAAAAAACCGTATTATTCTGTCGAAGATATGTTTCCCTACGGACATGGCGAAAAATCTGTTTTTCTCATCGAAAGATTTATGAAATTAAAGCCTGCCGAAGCAGTTGCCATAAGATGGCATATGGGCGGATTTGATGAAGCAGCAAAGGGCGGCAGCTTTGCAATAAGCATTGCATATGAAAAATATCCTCTTGCAGTCAAGCTGCATCTTGCCGATCTTGAATCGACTTATCTGCGTGAAAAACATACCTCAACTATGAGATAAATAAAAAAATGTCTGTAAATCCTGTATTTGCAGACGATTTTTTTATTTAAAAAGCCCTCAAAAATATTGAATTAAAGGAAAAAACGTGATATTATTATAAAACATAGAAAAAAGGGCGGTGCAGAGGAATGAAGAAGTGGGCAATTTCAAAGGTCGATAAGGAAAAGGTAAAGATGATATCTGCAAAATACGGTATACCGGTATTTACAGCATTGCTGCTTGTCATCAGAAACATAACGGAAAAAGATGATATAGAACGTTTTTTTTCGGCTGACAGTTCATTGAGCGATCCTTTTAATATAAAGGATATGGACAGGGCTGTCGAAAGAATAAAAAAAGCTGTTACATCAGGAGAAAAGATATGTATATACGGAGATTATGACTGTGACGGCGTTACTGCCACGACTATATTATATTCTTATCTTGAATCAGTGTTTGCAGATGTTATGTATTATATCCCTGACAGGACATCAGAGGGCTACGGAATGAATATAAAAGCTGTTGAAAAACTGAAAGGATACGGTGTACAGCTTATTATAACAGTTGATAACGGTATAGCGGCAGTAAATGAGATAGACCATGCAAATGAACTGGGGATAGATGTTGTTGTCACAGACCACCATAAACCCCAGGATATCATGCCCCGTGCAGTTGCTGTCGTTAATCCTCACAGAACGGATGATACTTCACCGTATGAGGATTTCTGCGGAGCAGGCTTGGCACTGAAACTCGTTATGGCATTGGAGGGAGAACAGTTCTCTGTAATGGAGAATTACGGTGAAATAGCCGCCATTGGTACTATAGCCGACCTGGTGCCGCTTACGGGAGAAAACAGGACTATTGTAAAAGCAGGTCTGAAAAATATGGCAAACAGTGAAAGGGCAGGTCTGACAAGTCTTATAGACATCTCAAATATAGACAGTATAAATGCAGGAAACATCGCCTTCAGGATAGCACCGAGAATAAATGCTGTCGGAAGACTCGGCTCGGCTGATGATGCCATTAAAATGTTTCTGACAGAGGACTATGACGAGGCAGTGAAAAAGGCAGAGCTTCTCAATGACCTCAACACTGAAAGACAGTCGATAGAGCTTGATATATTCAATCAGATATGTGAGATGCTGAAGCTGAATCCTGAGCTTACATATGACAGGGTACTTGTAATTTCATCTGAGGGTTGGAATCCCGGAGTTATAGGAATAGTATCATCAAGGGTAACGGAAATGTTTGGCAAGCCGTCAATCATAATATCAGAGGACGGTGATGTATGCAAGGGTTCTGGAAGAAGCATATCTGGATTTTCAATAGTGGATGCCCTGTTTGCCTGCTCGGAATATCTTGATAAATTCGGTGGTCACCCTATGGCAATAGGCTTCAGCATAAAAAAGGAAAATATAGACAAATTCAGAAAAGCCATAAATGAATATGCCAATAAAGAGGAAAAAATGGCTCTTATGTCACTGAAAGTTGACTGCAAGCTGAATCCCGAAAAGCTCGTTCCCGATATGGTGCATCAGCTTCAGAATTTTGAACCGTTTGGATTCGGAAATTCAAAGCCTGTTTTTGCACTCTGTAATATGAGACTGGATAAAATAATTCCTCTCTCGGAGGGAAAGCATCTGAAATTAGCAGTATCAAAGGACAATGCCCGACTTAATATAATGAAATTCTCCACCACAGTTGATGAATTCCCGTACAGTGAGGGAGATATACTTGATTTTGCCGTATGTCTTGAGTTGAATGTATATCAGGGCAGGGAGAATATGTCATTCAATGTCAGGGATATAAAACTTTCCGATTTTGACAATGAAAGAGCAATGTATTCATTGCAGGATTATGATTCGTATAAAAGCGGTGTGCTGTCGGAGAAAATCATGGACAAGCTCCCGTCAAGAAATGACTTTGCTCAGCTTTACCGCTATCTCAGAAATACAAAAAAGAAATTTTATTTCATAGATTCCCTTTTGCATAAACTTAATACGCCGTCAATAGATGCCTTCAAACTGCTTGTTATGCTTGAGATACTTTGTGAGAGAGGTCTTATCGACTATGAAAGGGACAACGACAGATTAAAGATATCTGTACTTGATATAGGTGTCAAAGTGACTCTTGAAGCGTCACCGATATATATAAAATTAAAGGAGGATATAAGCCATGTCGGAAAGCACACATAAATTTTATCAGGATTATCATGAGTTAGTAGAGTTGATGAAAAAGAGTGACCACAGCTATGATTTTGAGTTGGTAGACCGAGCGTATAAGTTTGCAGACGAAATGCACGGAGACCAGCGTAGGGCATCGGGAATACCTTATATTCTCCACCCGACATCAGTAGCCTGTATACTTGCGGAACTTGGTATGGATTCGGCATCAATTGCAGCGGCACTTATGCATGATGTTGTCGAGGATACTCCCGTAACGCTTGAGGAAGTCACTAAAATGTTCGGAGCGGAAATAGCAAACTTGGTTGACGGTGTAACGAAATTGGGCAAGATACCCTATTCATCAAGAGAAGAACAGCAGGCTGAAAATATCCGCAAAATGCTCATAGCAATGTCCAACGACATAAGAGTGATAATAATCAAATTAGCGGACAGACTGCATAATATGCGTACAATAGACTGCATGAAGGAACAGCATCGCCGTGACAAAGCTCTTGAAGTAATGGAGGTGTATGCTCCAATTGCTCACAGACTTGGTATAAGAGCCTTGAAAGAGGAACTTGAAGACCTCTCGATAAGATATCTTGACCCCGTAGGCTATGCCGAGATTGAAAGACAGCTTGAAGCCAAAAGCAAGGACAGAATAAACTTTGTTGCACAGATAAAACAGACTATCTACGAAAGACTGAAAGACGAGATAAACAATGTCTATATCGAGGGCAGAGTAAAAAGTATACACGGCATTTACAAGAAAACCTATGTAAAAGGTCGCACAATGGATCAGATATATGATATCTTTGCTGTCAGGGTAATAGTTGATACAGTGGCGGATTGCTATAATGTTCTGGGTGTCGTGCATGATTTGTTCAAGCCTTTGCCAAACAGATTCAAGGATTATATATCTACACCAAAGGCTAATATGTATCAGTCACTTCATACGACTGTTATCGGAAAAGAGGGTATTCCCTTTGAAATACAGATAAGAACATGGGAAATGCACTATACGGCTGAATACGGTATAGCTGCACACTGGAAATATAAAGAGGGTATCACAAAGAAAAATGCTCTTGATGAGCGTCTTGCATGGATAAGAAAAATGCTTGAAAATCAGAGCGACAATGATTCAACGGATATTGTCAGGACAATAAAAATGGACCTGGTACCCGAAGATGTTTTCATATTCACCCCGAAAGGTGATGTAATAAGTCTTCCTAACGGTGCAACCGTGATAGATGTAGCCTATGCCATACACAGCGAAGTCGGTCACAGAATGGTCGGTGCAAAGGTAGACAAAAAGATAGTGCCGATAGACTACAAGGTTAAAAACGGTGAGATAGTCGAGATAATCACGACAAAGGAAACAGGTGCAGGACCGAGCAGGGATTGGCTCAATATAGTAAGAACAAGTGAAGCAAGAAGTAAAATAAGAAACTGGTTCAGGCGTGAGAAGCGTGACGAAAATATCGCTGAGGGCAAAGCACAGCTTGAAAACGAATTTAAGAGATTAAGTATAAATGTTCCCGAAAAGGAACTTGAAGAATTTTTGGCTGATATAATCCGCAAACAAAACTGCAATAATCTTGAAGATTTTTATGCCTCGATAGGCTATGGCGGAGTACAGCTCTGGAGAATACTTCCGAAGCTCAAAGAGGAATATTTCAAGAAATATGCCGAAAAGGAACAGACTCCACAGGTAGTTATAACCGAGCCTATCAAAAAGAAAGTCAGCAGCGGTGTTAATGTTGAGGGCTTGGACGATTGTCTTGTCAAATATTCAAAGTGCTGTAATCCTTTGCCGGGAGATGATATAGTAGGATTCATAACACGAGGCTACGGTGTTTCGATACACAAGAGAAATTGTACGAACGTTCCGGCAGATATAGAAAATTGTCCCGAACATGAGCGTTGGGTAAAGGTTGAATGGGCGGACAATGTAGCACATGAGACCTTCCAGTCAACTCTTCAGATAATGGCGGCTGACCGTACAGGTCTTTTGGCTGATATAACAAATCAGCTTTCCGCAATGCACCTGTTCATACACGCACTCAATTCGAGGGAATACAAAAACGGCATGGCACATATTGAGGTATCTATCACTGTAAACGGTATAAACCATCTTAAAATGGTAATAAGCCGTCTGAGTGGTGTCAACGGTATAGTGTCGATAGAGAGGAATTAACTGATGAAAGCTGTAATACAGAGAGTTTCGGAATGTAAGGTAACTGTCGGCGGTGAAGCTGTCGGCAGTATCACCAATGGATTTCTTATATTATTGGGAGTCGAAAACGGTGACACGGAAAAGGATGCCGAAAAATTAAGTGCAAAAATATCGGGACTGAGAATATTCACAGATGAAAACGATAAAATGAACCTGTCATTGCAGGACATTGATGGTGAAATTCTGGCAGTATCGAATTTTACACTTTCAGCGGACTGCCGTAAGGGAAGAAGACCTAATTTCATCAATGCTGAAAAGCCTGAAAGAGCTAATGTATTGTATGAATATTTCTGTGAATGTATGCTCAAAAATGGCATTAAAAAAGTTGAAAGGGGCGTTTTCGGGGCAGATATGAAAGTATCGCTCGTGAATGACGGTCCTGTTACAATAATCATAGATTCGAGGGATTTGGCATGATAAAAGTAGAGCGTTTTCCTGTCGGGGAGCTTGATGCAAATTGTTTTTTTGTGACTGATGACGAAGCACAGGAGGCATTTTTGGTTGACACGGGAGATTATTCATTTAAGCTTGAGGAACGAATAAAACAGTTCGGTGCGGAGAAAGTAAAATATATTCTTCTGACACACGGACATTTCGACCATATAGGATATGTTGTTGAAATGAAAAAGAAAATTCCGTGGGCGAAAATAGTTATCGGGGAAGATGACGCACATTTCACCAATGAAGATGACTTGAATTTAGCATGGCATTTCGGACTTTCTATGAAACATTTTGATGCGGATATACTTGTCGGAGAAGGTTCTGAACTGAACTTCGGAAATGAAAAGATAAAGGTCATCTCCACACCGGGACATACAAGGGGCGGAGTCTGCTATATATTGGGAGATAATATTTTCACGGGAGATACTCTTTTCAGGGGAAGCATTGGCAGAACAGATTTTCCGACAGGCGACAAGGAGGAAATGTTACAGTCACTCAAAAAACTTTCGGAACTTGACGGAAACTACAATGTATACTGCGGTCACGAAAGCAATACAACTCTTGATTTTGAGAGAAAAAATAATATTTACATGGCGAGAGAAGATTTGGTATGAATATATACATAAACCATGAATTTCACTATGAAACGGAAAATCTTGTAAGACAGTTTTTTCCTAATGAGAAGCTGAATGTCATACAGGGTATACCCGAGCAAACAGTGCAAAATGATATAATATCGTCAGTCAAAGACGGTGAGATATACACGGAATTTTCGGGAGAAAGCGAAAGCTGTCATTTTGATGACACGGATACAAAGACTATTGAAAGAAAAATGGCAGTGTGCTTGTATAATGTTTTTGTCAGGGTGACAGGGAGAAAACAGCCTTGGGGTATTTTAACAGGTGTGCGTCCGATAAAACTGTTCAGGAGATTATCCGAACAAGGCGGAAAAGATTATGCAAAAGATTATTTTATAAATAAACTGCTTGTATCGGAGGAAAAGACAGATTTAAGTGCCGTGACGGAGAACTATGAAAGAAAGATTCTTGAATTGAGCAAGCCGAGGTCATTCAGCTTGTATGTATCTATACCGTTTTGTCCGTCAAGATGTTCATATTGTTCATTCGTGTCACAGTCGATAGAGAAAGCACAGAAATTAATTGAGCCGTATCTTGAACTGCTTTGCAGGGAAATAGAGTATACAGCGAAAATTGCAAAGGAATGTGATTTGCAGCTGGAAAGCGTATATATAGGCGGTGGAACGCCTACTACGCTCAATGCACGACAGCTTGAAAAACTCATTGATACAGTGCATAAGAGCTTTGATATGACAAAGTGCAGGGAATTTACAGTTGAAGCGGGAAGACCTGATACTATCGACAGTGATAAGCTGACGGCGATATTGAACGGCGGTGCCGACAGGATAAGCATAAATCCTCAGACACTCAATGATAGTGTGCTTGAAGTTATCGGAAGAAAACACAATTCCGAACAAACGATAAATGCTTATAAATTAGCCCGTGATATAGGATTTAAACATATAAATATGGATTTGATAGCAGGGTTGCCGACAGATACTGTTAAAAGTTTTAAAAATACGCTTGACAGGATATGTGAATTGTCACCCGAAAGCATAACGGTGCATACACTTGCAATGAAGCGTTCATCAAGACTGACTCAGGAGGGAAACGCCGTTGACACGGATAAGGAAGTTCCTGCTGCAAAAATGCTGAGATACTGTGAGAAAAAGCTGTTTGAAGAAAATTATCACCCATATTATCTCTATAGACAGACGAGAATGGAAGGCAATCTTGAAAATGTCGGCTGGTCAAAAGATGGGTATGACGGTATTTATAATGTGTTTGTGATGGATGAAACACATACTATTCTGGGATGCGGTGCAGGGGCAGTTTCAAAACTGAAAAAACCTATGTCTGAGGAATTATCGAGAATATTTAACTACAAATACCCGTATGAATATATAAACGGCTTTGAAGAAATGCTGAAACGAAAGGAGCAGGTGAAGGTATTTTATGATGAACTGGCTGAATACCTATCGAAGATATGCCTGTGACATAAACAGGATAAATGAACAGGCAAGGTCTGATCCGAAAGGCTTCATTGAGATGACCGAGGATATTTTCAGAAGTGACTTGCGTCTGATAGTCGAACAGATATTGACAATACCTGTCAAAAGGCATATAATAATGCTTTCGGGACCGTCAAGCAGTGGTAAGACAACAACAGCACAGAAGTTAGCTGATGAATTCAGGATAAAGGGCTGTGATGTGCAGCATATCTCAATGGATGATTTTTATTTGGGGATAAAGTATATAAAAACTCTGCCAAATGGCAAGCCTGATTTTGAATCCGTTGATGCACTGGATATTCCTTTAATAAAGCAAAGTATAAAAAAACTTGCCGAAACGGGTGAATGTGATATACCCAAGTATGATTTCAGGAACAGCTGCAGAACTGATATTATACAGCATTTGGAATTATCTTCAAACGCTGTTATAATAATAGAAGGCATACATGCCCTGAATCCAATATTTGACGATGGCATGGCTGACGGAAATATCAGCAAGATATATGTAAGCGTAAAGCAGGGAATAAAAAACGGTGAGGATTATGTTCTCACAAACAGGGAAATAAGATGTATAAGGCGAGTTGTCAGAGACAACAGCTTCAGGGAAGCTCCTCCCGAAAAGCTGCTTGATATGTGGGGAGAAATAGCTGATGGAGAAAAAAAATATATCCGTCCGTACAGATACACGAGTGATTTCACGGTAAATTCGATACACATATATGAGCCTTGTATAATGAAAGAGCCTGCAATAAAATTACTCGGACAGGTAAGTGAAAAAAGTCACTGCTATGAGACAGCACAGCATCTTATAAAGGCACTTTCAGGGTTTGAAAGTATAGATGATTCCTTTATACCCGAAAGTTCTCTTATGAGAGAGTTCATAGGTGGCGGAAAGTATATTTATTGAGACGTTTTTTGTAAAAACTCTTGAAGAATCAGGGGATTAGTGTTATAATAGCGTTAAATAGTTTTTATATATCAAGAAAGGATTGACAGTTATGGGAATTTTTGAAGATGTTCTTCTCAATGCAAGATCGGCAGTCGATACAGTCGGAAAAAGAGCGAGCAAGGTAATAGATATGTCCAAGCTGACACTTTCAGCGGCTGATATAAAATCTGAATTGTCCAAAAAATATGAGATGCTCGGCAGAGTTTCATTCGAGGCTCAGACAACAGGCAAGGACTACAGCAAGAGCATAGCAGATATAGTTGCAAAGATAATCAATCTTAAAGCAGAGCTTGATTCTGTAAATGAGATGATAGCAAATAACAGAAGCAAGATCAAATGTTCAGCCTGCGGAGCATATAATTCAAAAGATGCTTTTTTCTGTAACAAGTGCGGTGAAAAAATAGTATTCAGCACTGACGAGGGCGAAGAAAAGGTCACTGATGAGGATATCGTGGACTTTACGGAAGATAATTTTGATGATGACGATATGGGCGTATAATTGAATGTTTTTTTTGCACCGTATGATTTTTGATGAACGTCATACGGTGTAAAAATTCACTTTTTCTACAACACTCCTGAAAGGAAGTGCATTAGTGTCCAAAACTAAAAAAGAGAGAAAATCACAGTCATTTATCAAGGGTGCGGCTATTCTGGGTTCAAGCATGATAATAGTCAAGCTGATGGGAATGGTATATAAGATACTTCTCTCAAATATGTACGGCGGAGTCGGAACAGGACTTTTCAATGCGGCATATGCCCTGTACAGTCCTCTTTTTATGCTTTCGACAGCGGGCTTTCCGATAGCAATATCAAGAATGGTCTCTGAAAATGTGGCAAAAGGACGCTTCAGGGATGTCAAAAGAATACATCAGGTGTCTGTGCCTATATTCGTGATAGCAGGGTGTATATGCTTTTTGGCAATGGTACTTGGAAGCTTTCTGTATGTCAAGGTGATAAATGCCGAAAATGCTATATTTGCATTGCTGTGCCTTTCACCCACAATATTTTTCGGCTGTCTTATGTCGATATACAGGGGGTATTTCGAGGGTATGAGAAATATGACACCCACAGCCGTATCGGAAATAATCGAGGCATTGTTCAAGCTGTTTTTCGGATTCACTGCTTCTGCACTGACAATGAAGCTGCTGATGAAGCAGTATGAAGATACGGGATATGTTCTCGGAACAAAGTGTATGAGCGAATTTGAAGCTGAGTCCGTGATAATACCGATAGCTATCGGTGCGGCAATAACCGGTATATCTCTGGGAGCCGTTTTTGGTTTCTTGTATCTCTTTATAAAGTATAAGAGAAGCGGTGACGGTATCACCAAAGAGGAGCTTCAGAAATCTCCTCCTCCGAAGGGAAAGGGAACCATATTCAAAATAATGGTAAAGACTGCACTGCCTGTCGGACTCGGTTCGATAATAATGAGTCTTGCGGATATGGTCGATGCCACACTTGTACAAAGAAGAATAGACCATATAATGCAGACTGATCCGAAGGCGTTGCTTGGTATATATGGCTCTCTTATCCCGAATGATGTGTATGCATCAGGTCAGACTCATATATATCTCTACGGCTGTTACGGTATAGCTCTGACTCTGATGATGCTTGTAACGGCAGTTACACAGGTATTCGGAACAACCGCCCTTCCCTCGGTTACAACAGCGTGGGCAAGCGGTGATAAGATACAGGTGAAAAAAAGCATGGAAACTGTTTTGAGAGTGACGATGCTTGTAACAATACCGTCAGGTATTGGAATGTCAGTGCTTGCAGAGCCGCTGCTTTCGCTTATATACAGCGGAGGAGGCGTTGCCAATGAAGTTGAGATAGGCTCAAAGGTACTTACAGTAATGGGAATATCAGCAGTATTCATAGCCACAAGTACCCCTATGTGTTCCATGATACAGGCAACGGGAAGAATGGATATACCGTTGAAGCTGTATATCATAGGAATGGCAATTAAAATAATCGTGAATTATATACTTGTCGGCATACCCGAAATAAATATTCAGGGAGCAAATGTAGGCTCAATAGTATGCTACGGATTTGTGACAGTCATGGCAATGTTTTTCCTTTGCCGTGAAACAAAGATAATCCCCGATTTTATTTCGATATTTGTAAAGCCTTTGATAGCATCGGTAATATGTGCATTGGCTGCATATTATTCCGAACAGCTTTTTGATATCTTCTTAAGACAGCGTATAGCAACGATACTTGCGGTTATTACTGCAGTAATTGTATATGTGATAGCACTCCTTCTTTTAAGGGCTGTCAAAAGAGAGGATATAATAAGTATGCCCAAGGGAAATAAAATTTTAAAAATACTTGAAAAATATAAACTTATAAGGTAAAATAGATATACTGTATTTTGGTTCTGAGAGGAGATACTCATAAGTGGAGTTTGAATATAAAGATAAGTATAATGTCAATGATCTTGTGAAAATAGTAAAGATACTTCGTTCACCAAACGGATGTCCGTGGGATAAGGTTCAGACACATCAGACGATACGTCAGGATTTTATCGAGGAGGTCTATGAAGCAGCCGAGGCTATTGATGAAAACGACATCGAGCATCTCAGGGAGGAATTGGGCGATGTGCTTTTACAGGTAGTCTTCCATTGTGTTCTTGAGGAGGAAAAGGATAATTTTACTCTTGAAGATGCAGCAGATGATGTATGTCACAAGATGATACTCAGACATCCGCACGTTTTCGGGAATATAAAAGCCGATACTCCTGAGGAAGTCCTTGCAAACTGGGATAAAATAAAGATGGAATCCAAAGAGCAGAAGCTGGCGAGCGAATCAATGGAAAGTATATCAAAGACACTGCCGTCACTGATGAGGGCTCAGAAGCTCAGCAAAAAGGCTGAAAGAGGCGGTCTTCCGTCAGAAAGTCCTGATGTGATGATAGATGATATTTCAAAGCAGCTTGAATTATTAAAAAAGGATATATCCGAAAATAAAGCCGAAGGCTGTGATGAAAAAATCGGAGATATATTATTTATGATGACAGGCTTGTCAAAGGTCATGAATATTGAAAGCGAAAAATCGCTGTACAATGCCTGCGGCAGATTTATCGAACATTTTAAAGAGTTTGAGGAAAATGCGAAAAGTTCAGGTGTTAACATACAGAACGCTTCCCCGGAGACGGTGAAAGCCCTTTGGGAAAGCAACAATAAAACTTAATGGAGGTTCACAAAAATGAACAAAGCAGAACTTATATCAGTAGTAGCTGAAAAGGCAGATATTTCAAAGAAGGATGCTGAAAAAGCTGTATCGGCACTTTTTGAGGCTATAATCGAAAAGGTAGCCGAGGGTGAAGATGTTCGTGTAGTAGGCTTCGGTACCTTCGAGCGTCATGAAAGAAAAGAAAGAACAGGCTGCAATCCTCAGACAAAGGAAAAAATTACCATTCCTGCATCAAAGGTTCCTGCATTCAAGGCAGGCAAGGCTTTCAAAGAGGCTGTTGACGCATAATTTATTAATCAAGGAAGGTCGGTTTGAAATACAGCCGGCTTTCTGTTTTTTTCAGGGAGATGAAACAATGAGACTTGATAAATACTTGAAAGTATCGAGAATAATAAAAAGAAGAACAGTAGCCAATGAAGCGTGCGATGCGGGCAGAGTGCTTGTCAACGGAAAAATCGCAAGGGCATCATATGAAGTTAAAACAGGAGATATACTTGAGATAAGCATGGGAGCACATCCCATAAAAGCTGAGATAATAAGCATAAACGAGTATGCCAAAAAAGACGAGGCAGGTCTTATGTATAAAATAATTTCCTGAATATTGAATATCCCTCTTTGTCGCTGCATAAGAATTTATATATCTTTATGTGACAAGAGGGGATTTTTTTATGGCGGCAGAAGAAAAAAATATCATAAAAAAGAAACACAGTATCATTCTTGAGGACAGAAAACAGCTTTCGCTTTCGGGAGTATCGGATGTATCAGGCTTCGATGAACAGATAGTCGTACTTGAAACAGAACTTGGTGAACTGACAGTCAAGGGAAGCAGCCTGCATATAAATAAATTTAGTCTTGAAACAGGTGAATTGAATCTTGACGGGGATATATATTCACTTGTATATGCCGAAAATAAACAGACAGAGGGAGGATTCTTTTCAAGACTTTTTAAATAGGGTGATACTTTGGAATTTACACTTTATGAGCAGAATGTTACTTTTTTGTGGTCACTTGTTCTCGGAGTGATAATTGTTTGCATATATATAATTATCAGTGTAATAAGAGAATTTTCTCCTCCGAATGCTCTGATGCTGATAGCAGAGGATATTCTTTTTATGGGAATAGCCGCTGCTTTGAACTTCTTTTTTGCATTGTCACAAACACACGGATATATAAGGGCTTATGTAATATTCGGTCAGATGATCTCATTTTCATTGATATATTTTACACTTGGAAAATTACTGAAAAATCTTGCAGGAGCTTTTGTCAGAATAATTTCATGCAGTGTTCAAAGAGTATCCGTGCCGTTGAGAAGGCTGCTGAAAAATATTTCGGATATTGTGTCAAAGCAAGTAAAAAAAATAAAAAAGTAGTTGAAAATGTCTTGCAATATGGTGTTGAAATGTTGTATAATATTGCTATTGAATTTGCCGATTTTTCAACATACTGCAAAAGGAGGAACCTGATATGCCGAGAACCGCAAAAAAAACCAAGGAATCCGAAAATGTTTCTTCGGATGTAAATGGTGCATCCAAGAAAAAAATGAACTGGATCGCATGGATAACCCTGACTGTCGTGATAATAACCGTTACTGTCGGGATAGCGACTCAGCTTATCCAGATAAGCAATGCCCGTGAAGAACTTCAAAGACTTAAGGACAAGGCTGATCTTGAGAAGATAAGAATCGATGAACTCAGAGATGTTGCAGAGGCTGTTGAAAAAGAGGATTTTGATAAATTTGATGATTACATTGAAAAAAAGGCAAGAGAATATGGCTTTACAAAAGATGGGGAAGTTGTATTTGTAAATATTGCCGGTAATTGAGAGGAGAAAATTTTTGAAGTATGAGTCTTGAAACAGGAATGATATTGGAAGGCAAGGTCACAGGTATAACAAAATTCGGAGCATTTGTCGAACTTGAACCGGGAAAAACGGGAATGGTACATATTTCCGAGGTTGCCCCTACGTTTGTGAATGATATCAATGATTATCTCAAAGAGGGCCAGACTGTAAAAGTAAAAGTGCTGAGCGTAAGCGAGGACGGAAAGATAAGTCTTTCAATAAAAAAAGCTGCTGTTCAGAATGAGAATAATGATACTCAGAATCAGCGTCAGAACCGCAGCAATCAGAAGTATCGTTCTCCGAAACCAAGCAGCAACACCAACTATGAGTGGTCACAGCCAAAACGCTCCGAACCGGCAAGCTTTGAGGATATGATGTCGAAGTTCAAGCAGACCAGCGAAGAAAAAATGTCTGATCTTAAGCGTATGAACGAAAACAAAAGAGGCAGCTATCCCAGACGCAGCAATTCACAGAAACCGTAAAAAATTTTTGGAGAGTCTGAAACAGGACTCTCCTTTTTTGACTTTGAGGTGAAAATATAATGGTAATATATAATGTCAGAATATGCACTATGGATAAGAAAAATAATTTTATAGAAAACGGATATATCGAAATTGAAAATGGAAAAATAAAACATATCGGAAAAATGCCTTTATTCAATTCATTTGGGAATGATGATGTCAATATAAATGCCAAAGGACAAACAGCTTATCCCGGATTTATAGATGCACATACACATATGGGAATGTTCGGGGATTCTATTGGCATAGAGGGTGATGACGGCAATGAGGACAGTGATCCGATAACTCCTCATCTCAGGGCAATAGATGCAATATATCCTATGGATAAATATTTTGACGAGGCAGTAAGGGCAGGTGTTACAACTGTAATAACAGGTCCGGGAAGCACCAATCCCATTGCAGGTCAGCTTGCAGCAATAAAAACATACGGTAAAAGAATAGATAAAATGATAGTTAAATTCCCTGTCGGAATAAAATTCGCTCTCGGAGAAAATCCCAAGGTTACTTTCGGTGACAAGGAACAGTCTCCCGTGACACGAATGGCAACAGCCGCCCTTATTCGTGAAACTCTCAAAAAAGCTCAAAAGTATTATCAGGATAAAATCAATTATGAAAATGACAAGGAAAATTATGATTGTCCCGAATATGACATCAAATATGAATCGCTTATCCCGTTGTTTAAAAAAGAAATACCTGCACATTTTCATGTACACCGTGCAGATGATATATTTACGGCAATAAGAATTTGCAAAGAATTTGACATAGATTATGTTCTTGTACACGCAACAGACGCTTATATTATATGTGATGAATTAGCCGAGGAAAATATGCTTGGCATACTTTCAGGACCTATCCTTACGGACAGAAGCAAGCCTGAATTAAAAAATCTCACACCCAAATCAACAGGCATTGTTTCAAAAAGCGGCATAAAGACTGCAATAATAACAGACCATCCCGAAACCCCTATACAGTATCTTATACTTTGTGCGGCAGTTGCCGTCAAAGAGGGTATGGACAGGAACGATGCTTTGAAAGCGATAACCTCAGTACCTGCTGAAATATGTGGCATATCCGACAGAGTAGGCTCTCTTGAAGCGGGCAAGGATGCAGATATCCTTTTATACAGCGGTGATCCGCTTGATATAATGAACAGTCCCGATAGAGTGATAATAAACGGAAAACTCATAAAATAAGTCTCTTGTGATAATGTATAAAATTGTAAACTAAAATTTTTACATAATTTTTTTGAAAACTATTCCATTTTTTTGTTGAATATGTTATAATATACATGACCTTTAAAAAAGGGTTAAGCAAACATTAAGGAGGCTTATTCTATGAAATACAACATTATAGGCAGAAAAGTAAATCTCAGAGATAATTTTAAAGAGCGTGTTTACAAAAAACTCGGTAAGTTTGAGAAAATTTTCGCAGATGATTCCGAAGCTACCGTAACAGTAACGGTCGAGAAAAACCGTCAGACAGTTGAAGTAACTATCCGTGACAACGGCATGACATACCGTGCTGAAAGCACAGCCCTTGAAATGAATGATGCACTCGATTCAGTTGTTGATATATTGGGAGGACAGATAAGAAAGAATAAGACCAAGCTCAGCAAAAAACTCAGAGCAGAATCCA
Source organism: uncultured Ruminococcus sp. (assembly GCA_902800065.1). Lineage (GTDB taxonomy): Bacteria > Bacillota > Clostridia > Oscillospirales > Acutalibacteraceae > UBA1213. Next base: position 8,331 of record CADCDE010000003.1, on the reverse strand, counting down.
TTGAACAGTATTTTGCAGAGTTCAAGAGCGATGAGGAAACTGTTGAAGACGAATATAACGTAGTAAGAACAAAGACCTTTACAGTGAAGCCCTTGAGCGTTGAGGAAGCTATCCTTCAGATGAATATGATAGGACATGAATTCTTTATGTTCCTTAACAGTAACACCAATCAGATATGTGTTGTCTATAAGCGTAAGGATAATACTTACGGACTTCTTGAGCCTGAGTATTGATGCTTGAATTTTTATAAAAAAATAATATGCCCCCTTGTGGATTTTTGCATGAGGGGGCATTTGTTGTACAAAAAAACACTCATATATATTGCTATAATATGTCTATAAAAAATTTTGGAGGAAAATTTTATGGAAAATTTTATCAAACCACCCGTTGAAATAAGATATGCAGAGGAAATTGAAGCCCTCAAAGCAAATGATGACGGCAGAAAACCTGAAAATTGGCAGCTTTCACCAAAGGCTGTAAGAACTTTCATATTGGGCTCAAATAAAGCTGTAAAATACAATGGTAAGAGTATCAATATCAAAAAGAAATTCTTCGGAAATGATGCACTTGTCGAGAGATGTATAATAACCCTTGCAGGAAGCCGTGGACTTATGCTTGTCGGTGAACCCGGTACAGCAAAGACAATGTTATCTGAATTGCTTTCGGCAGCTATCAGCGGAACAAGCACTAATACAGTTCAAGGTACAGCAGGTACAACTGAGGATATGATAAAATACAGTTGGAATTATGCTTTGTTATTGGCGAAAGGTCCTGTAAAAGAGGCACTTGTACCGTCACCGCTTTATGTTGGAATGACTAAGGGCATTATCACGAGATTCGAGGAAATCACGAGAACGCCCGCCGAAATTCAGGATAGCCTTATTTCAGTGATGAGTGATAAGGTGTTGAATATACCTGAGCTGGAGGAAGACGGTCTTGTATTTGCAAAGTCGGGATTCAATATAATCGGCACGGCTAATATCAGAGACAAGGGTGTTAATGAAATGTCGAGTGCATTGAAAAGACGTTTCAATTTTGAAACGGTCAATCCCGTAAAAGATGTAAGGCTTGAAAAGCAGATTATTTTGAACGAAGTCGAGCAGAGTACATTGGCGAATAATATAGAAATGCCGATAGATACCGATGTAGCCGAGCTTCTTGCAATAACGTATCACGAGTTGAGAGAGGGCGTTTCCGAAAACGGCATGAAGATAGACAAGCCAACGGCTGTTATGAGTACGGCTGAGGCTGTATCTGTATTCTATCAGACAATTTCAAATGCGTGGTACTATGAGGAAAAAATAAATTTGGCGGAGCTTACACAGAACTTAAACAATGCCGTCTGCAAGGATACGAAAGATGACCTTGAAAGACTCAAAGCCTACTTTAATACAGTAATAAAATTCAAAGCGGAAAAGCTGGGTGGAATATGGAAAGAATTTTACGACACAAAGAAATATTTGAAATAATCCCGTTTGACTATTCACAGAAGATACTGTATTTTCCGATAAGACATCACAGTCCCGTGTGTTCATATCATCTTTTGAGAGTGATAGAGGAATATAAGCCCGACTGTATATTGGTGGAAGGTCCTCAGAATTCGGATAAACTGATACCGATACTTACGCATGAGGAAACCAAGCTCCCGATAGCATTTTATTATTACTATAAAGATACACAGAAGTTAATTAACGAAGATGCCGAGGATTATAAGTGCTATTATCCGTTTTTGAATACATCTCCTGAATATAATGCACTTTTGCAGGCGAGGAAAAGAAATATCGACTGTGGGTTCATAGATTTGCCCTATGGTGAGATACTTATAAACAGCGGTAAAAAATCCGATACATACAATGATGACTATTATTTGTCGGAGAGCAAATTTTTTGAAAGATTATGCGAAAAGACAGATATGAGAAGCTTCGAGGAATTCTGGGAAAATTACTTCGAGATAAACGGGCTGTATATGGAAACAGATGAGTTTGTCGCAAATATGATGACATATTGTTATCTGACAAGGGAAAATACTCCCGATGAAGCTATGGAAAAAGATGGTTGTCTGGTGCGTGAGAAATTTATGGCTGAAAATATCCTTAAATCAGCGGAAACACATCAGAGAATTTTAGTTGTGACAGGCGGATTCCATACATACGGATTATATAAACTGACAAATGCGAATAAAAAAGAAAAGAAGCTGAAAATACACAATTTCAATGAATCCATACAGAATGTATATGCTATGATATATTCATTTGAGGCGGCAGACGCTCTCAACGGATATGCTTCGGGTATGCAGAATCCCGGATTTTACGATAAAGTCTGGAAAGGCATTACAGAGGATGACGGAAATATATCGGAAGTATATGAAAATGTCGTTCTTGATACTCTCCTGAAATGTGCCAAGGAATCGGGCAAAGAAAAGCTGCTTATTACAATGTCGGATATTTCTTCGGCAGTTTCAATGTACAGAGGATTATGTTCCGTCAGAAATAAAAAAGCTCCGGGATTATATGAATTATATGACAGTGTGCAGAGCGGTTTTGTCAAGGGGGAATTAAATGCCGCAAGTGATGTTCCGCTGAGGATATTAAGCGAAATTGCAACGGGAAATGAAATAGGCAGTCTTTGCAGTACAGCGGAGAAAATCCCTGTTATACAGGACTTTGAGGAGCAGTGCAGGAAATACCGCTTAAAAGTGGATAATGTCGCTGAACAGGAAATTGAACTTGATATATTTTCAAAACCGACTCATATGGAAATAAGCCGTTTGTTTTATAGAATGGGTTATCTGAAAACAGGATTTTCCAAAAGACTGAAAGGTGCAGATATAATAAATAACAAGGACAGAAGCCGTATAAGAGAAACATGGTCATATAAAAGGACTGTCAATACGGATTCGTCATTGATAGATGTCAGTGTATACGGTGCAACCATAGAGGAAGTCTGCAAAACAATGTCTGCAAGGCAGATAAAAGATGAACAGAAATGCAGTGATGCAGCTAAATTGTATGTAGAGTGCTTTTTGATGGGGATAGGCATTTCGGATAAATTTGAAGCAAAGTTAGATGAAATAATAATAAATGACGGAGATTTCTTCTCTCTCGGAAAGGGCTTGTATTATTTCAATATGCTTGACACTCTCAAAAAGATGTATAATGCACAGGGCATTGTCACAGAGTATTTTCTCGAAAAGTGCTTTAATAAGCTGATAATAATGCTTCCGTCAATGATGAATGTAGACTCAGACCATGCAAATGAATGTATAAAGATATGCCGAATGATGTATAATCTTGTCACCGGAAATGTACTGAACGGTCAATATGAAACCCTTTTCGACACATTCAAAGATATGATTGAAAAGGAAAATCCCGAACCGTCATTGTACGGTGCCGTCTTGGGACTGCTTTACGGCAGTGACAATATGTATAAAGAAAATATCAAACAGGCTTTGAACGCATATTTAACGGGCAGTGAGGAGATAAAAAAACAGGGTGCGGTATTCCTCAGAGGACTTTTCACAACTGCAAGAGATATTGTTTTAGTCGGTAATGAATTTATCGTAATAACAGATAAGCTGATAAGCGGACTTGAAATAAACGATTTCATGGAGATATTACCCGAACTGAGATTGGCATTCAGCTATTTTACACCGTCGGAAATTGACAGCATAGCCGAAAAAGTCGCTTTACTGTACGGTAAGTCAAAGGAAGATATTAAAAAGACTGTTGATATATATAAATATCTCTATGCAGAGGGCATACATCTTGAAAGCGATATATTGAGGAGAATTGATATATGAGTGTTGCAGAGGAAAATTTGAACAGATGGCGACTGATACTCGGCAAGGATTCAAAAAATCAGATAGATTTCACAGGCAGTTATTCTGATGAAATAAGCTATCAGGACATGGAAGAAACGCTTGATTACCTTTACGGTCAGGAATACGGTGATGAAGTCAGACGAACAGGCGGTTCAGGCAGTTCAAGACCGAGTGCCGCAAAGTGGATAGAAAAAGCAAGAAAGTTATTTCCAAAAAAGACCGTTGAGATACTCGAAAAACAGGCTCTTGAACATTTTAATTTAACGGAACTTTTGACGGACAAAAAAGTCCTTGAAAAAATGGAACCTAATACAGATTTGCTTAAAACTATCCTGCAATTTAAACATCTTATGCAAAGTGATGTCATAGCAGAGGCAAAGAGGATAATTAAAAAAGTTGTAGATGATATAACGGAGAAATTGCAGACGGATATAAGAAAATCCCTTTTGGGAAAGCTCAACAGAAATATGCCTTCAAATGTCAAGTCGATAAAAAATTTAGATATAAAAAAGACTATCGCAAGGAATCTGAAAAACTATGATACGGAAAATGAACGACTTGTATTGAAGAATGTCTATTTCAGCAGCCGTGTAAAGAGATTCAATAAATGGAATATAATCATAGCGGTAGATGAGAGCGGTTCAATGCTTGACAGTGTTATATACAGTGCAATAATGGCAGGTATATTTGCAAAATTACCAATGATAGAAACCAAACTTGTTATATTCGATACAAGTGTAGTTGATTTAAGCGGATATGTAGATGATCCTGTTGAAGTCCTTATGGGAATGCAGTTGGGCGGAGGTACGGATATAAACGGAGCATTGAGTTATTGCGAACATCTTTGCGACAATCCCCATAATACAATATTCGTCACGGTGACGGACTTGTATGAGGGCGGAAGTACACAGAATTTACTGAGAACTTGTGCGGATATTATCGGCAGTGGAAGCAAGATGATATTTTTAACGGCACTCGACAGGGACGCAAATCCCGCTTACGATAAGAATTTAGGACAAAAATTAGCTGATATGGGGGCATTTGTCGGAGCAATGACACCTGAACAATTAGGTGACTATATCGGAAAAATGATAAGCTGAACGGGGTGAAAATATGGGAGAGTTGATGAATGTAATATTATCGGCTGATGACGAGTATTTAACAGGACTGACGAATAAAGGTACTTTGAAAAGGGCATATAAGGATATGGAATCGGGTGACATTTCCGCTGAATACGGTGATGATGAAATTACCGTAAGCACAGGCGGAGAAAAATGCACGATTAAAAATCCCCTTGCCGAAAGTAAATGCAGTTGTCCGTCAAGGAGTATATGCAGGCATATCATAACTTCGATTTTATGGCTGAAACAAAATTCCGACAGCAAAGAAACATCAAAGGAGCCTGAAAAAATCGGTATTGATGAGGCTTTCAAAAATGAGTTGTCATGTTATCCTTTGAAAGCTCTTGAAAAGGCTATGAAGAAAAAATATTATACCGATTTCATGCGTAAGGCTGAGATAGGGACATTGCCCGAAATAGAGGAAACTACAATAGTATCTGTAAAATTTCCCGATGATGTCACGGTCAGACTGATAAGCCCGTTGGAATATTCATCATGCAGTTGTCATAGTAAGGAATTGTGTCAGCATAAAGCAAAAGCAATATTATCGTGGCAAATCAAAAACAAGATAATCGAGCCGAAGGTTCCCGAAACAAAGGAAAAAGCGGAAATTGATGTTGCAAAAGCACATGATACGGCTGAATATGCCTTGAAATTTCTGTCGGGGATATTATCTGACGGTCTTGTAAGACTTTCCGACAATACGGCAGAACACGCTGAAACAGTTGCTGTAATGTGTCATAATGCGAGATTAGCCGACAGTGAAAGACAGATTCGTGAAATAGGAAGCCGTCTGGAAAAATATATCAGCCATTCCCCTGAATTTGATTCCCAAAAGCTGTATATGCTTATAATAGAGAGTATAATTTTACTTGAAAAAATCATAAAATCCGAAAATGCAGAAACAATGTCAAAATATTCGGGTGAGTTCAAGGCAGAATATATTTTAAGTGAAAGTATGGATATTATCCCGTTGACAAGCAGACATTTTTCGTCACTCGACTATGAGGGAAACATCTATTATTTCATAAACAAAGATGACAAGTCGGAAAATAAATTTCTTACATATTCGGATATAAGACCGAAGTTTTATGAGGGAAACAGGTCTAATTCAAAATATACATCTGCACCTTGGGGACTTTCGGGAAATATGCAGGATATAATGAAAAATGAGATACGTCTGAAAAGTCCGAGAATTTCCAACGGAAAGTTATCTTCATCAGCCGATACAGATGCTGTAATTCTCGGAAAGAGGGATATAAATTCATCGTGTGTGTACAAAAATGTGTACACTGACTTTGCTAAAATGGTATACGAAACATTCAATAAAAAATCCCGTAATGAAAATGACAGGCTTGTTTTCATTGCATCGGAAAAATGTGTAAGCTCTGAATTTGACGAGATAACGCAGTCACAGAAGGTCATCATAGAGGACAGACAAGGGCGTAGAATTTCACTGAAGGCACGATACAGAAATGAAAGCAGTGATATAGTCGAAAGGCTCGATAAAACAGGTAAGATAATGATGAATAATCCTGGGATAAATTATGTGATATTCGGCAGTGCATATATCGAAAACGGAAACTGCTATATATATCCCATAGGAATTTATGACGATATATATGTATCGAAAATGACACCCAAAAGTCATTATATTTCGGAATTATCGGGGGCATATTTATATTTCCATGACCTGTTTGATGAAGTGCAGAGTATGCTTTGTGACATAATACAGTGTGGTATAAATTCGTTTGACCTGTATACGCAGATAAAAGACAATGCAGATGAGAGTCAGAAAATGGGCTTGTTGGAATTTAGTAATATGCTTGGAAAATTAGAGGAATGTTTCAGGGCGAAAAATCACACCTACAGCAATGACAATTCCGAGATAATAAATCTGCTTGAAAGCATATATTTGTATCTTGAAACGGGTATCTCAATGACAGAGGTACATATAGCTGTATCAAATTTAAAAAAGGAGAGCGAATGAAAAATGGATTTGCTTAATATGCACGATAACAAGGTTTACAAGGACATTATGGAAGCTTTAAACGGTCTTAATATCAGCAGTGAGGATATTGGCAGAGCGGAGAAATTCTTTGATTTTTCACAGGATATGGACTTGAGTATATTGGACGGTATTGGTGTTTACGAATTTCAGGGAACAAGTTATTATACTCAGGTCAATGCTTTTAACAGGCTTATAGATGAAGATGAAAAGGAATATACCAAAAGATATATATTGTTTTTGGATGCGATAGGCGGAAATACAATAGGACATATCCTTGCATATAATTTTGAAAGTATGTATACAGGAAACAATAGATTTGCACATAGAATACTTGATGCGTATGAATCAAGATATGACCACAAGTATACCAAAATGAAAATATTTGCGATAATGGCACAGCAGGATATTGATAATATAGTGTCTCAAAGACTCATTTATACAGCCAAAAACAATCCTGAAATTTTGTATGAGGCAGGAAAAAATTACTGTACATCAAAGTATTCAAATGCAAAGCTGAAATTATATGCCTATGCACTTGCATACACCAAGCCCGAAGATAAACAGAATTTTCTTGATAAATTGAAGTCGCTTGTAGTATCAAGTCCCGAAAGTGACGCAATAAAGGAAATGACGGATTATATTCTTGACAGGGCAGAGGCGAATCAGTCTGACAGTGAGATAATGAAATTCATCATGCCGATAATGTTCATGTCAATAAATCACAGTGAAGCAATAAAGAGTTTTTTGCAGAAGTATATACAAGGCAAAGAAATGAAATTCCTCAAGGTGCTTTATACAAATTTGCCAATAAGCTATTTTGAGAGTAATGTTGATAAGGTGTTTGAAATGGCGGTAGACGGTCACGTTGACGGTTATGCAACGGATTGTATCAAGCAGGCTGTGAAATGTGGAAGGTCGAGCAGAATGGTCAGAAAGCGGAAATTATGCTTCATGGATTTGCAAAGAGATACCCGAAACAGTTTATTTATGTAATGACTCTCAACGAGGAAATCAAAATGCAGAACAACGGTCCGTATTATTACAATCAGCCGACAGCGTATACTTACAGTGCGTTTTATGACCTGATGTATAATATACTTAAAAAAGAAAATCCCAAGGCTGTCAGTGATGAAAAACTTGACTTTAATCAAGGTATGCTTAACTTTGCGATAACCGAGGAAACAGAAAAATCTCATATTGCAAAAGAGGAGATAAGAGAGTATCTCACGGGTGAAAAGGATATTTCCGTGTTGGAGCCGTATTTTGATACACTTGCAGGCAATTTCCAGTCAGGTAATAATTATTACAGCCGTTACACGAATATCAGCCGAAATATAGCTGCTTGTGCCAAAAAAAGTATAGGCGGTTTTAAAAGACGT
>CADCDE010000002.1:76974-173790 GCA_902800065.1 uncultured Ruminococcus sp. | reverse complement strand
AAAAACGGCGAAGCTCTTATATCAGACGATACACAGATGACTCTTTTCACTGCCGAAGCTATCGTTTATGCCAAGAAAAATAATGTTTCAGTCAGACAAGCTGCAAGACAGGCTTATATCGACTGGCTCATAACACAGCTTTTTGACTATAAGGACAGAATAAAAATAGAAGAATTCCATCAGCATATATCATGGCTCAGTGACATTGAGGGACTTTATGCTACAAGATACCCCGGAAATACCTGTCTTCATGCGGTATAATGCGTTGTGCACCTGTCGGACTTTGTCTTAAAGGCAATATAAAAGAAATCGACATGGAAGCTGCACAGCTTTCGGCTATAACTCATTGCCATTCACTCGGATATATGCCGTCTGCCATTCTCGCTCATATCATAAACCGAATAACATTTTCACAAAATGGTCAGACTCTTAAAGAAATTATCCTTGATGCTCAAAAGACCGTTTCCGAAATATTCGAGAATGATGAAAATTTATCTTACCTCAATAAAATAATCGACCTCTCGATAGAGCTTTCCAAAAATTCTGAAAACGACCTTGACAATATCCATAAAATAGGCGGCGGCTGGGTAGGTGAGGAGACTCTCGGTATAGCTCTTTATTGCAGTCTGCGTTATGAAAACGATTTTTCAAAGGCTGTCTGTGTATCCGTAAATCACAGCGGTGACAGCGATTCAACGGGAGCAGTCCTCGGAAATATCCTCGGTGCATGGCTCGGCTTTGATACGATTGAAGACAAATGGAAGAACGGTCTTGAGCTTTCAGACGTGCTTTCAAGGGTATGTGACGATATTTGTAACAGTTTTGAAAATTAATAATATCAAATTTATTACAATTCTAAAAAATGACTTTTAAAACGCTCGATATAATGTTATAATAAACATCGGCAATAAAAAATAATTGCTTATCATTGAAAGGGTGAATTTTATTTGAAAGAAGATATCGAAAGATCACACGATATAATAGCGGGAAGAAATCCCGTCAGTGAAGCCGTCAATTCAGGACGTGCAATTGAAAATATACTTATCGCCAAGGGTGAACTCAACGGCTCCGTCAGGGTTATAGTTGCAAAGGCAAAGGACAAGCATATTCCCATCAAAGAAGTTGACAGAAAAAAACTTGACTATATGTGCGGAAATTCTGCACATCAGGGAATAATAGCTGTCGCTGCTGTCAAAGATTATTCCTCTGTCGAGGATATATTCGCTCTTGCACAAAGCCGAAATGAACCGCCTTTTATAATAGTTCTTGATGAAATAGAAGATCCTCACAATCTCGGTGCCATAATACGAACTGCAGAATGTGCAGGAGCTCACGGTATCATTATTCCGAAAAGGCGTGCCGTAGGACTCAATTATACTGTCGGAAAGGCTTCTGCAGGGGCATATGAATATGTTCCTGTCGCAAGGGTAAACAATATCCCGACAGTCATTGATGAACTCAAGGAAAAAGGCTGCTGGATATACGGTGCAGATATGAACGGCTCTGTCTATGCACAAAACAATCTTAAAGGTGCCTGTGCCCTGGTTATCGGCTCGGAGGGAAAAGGTCTCGGCAGACTCGTCAGAGAAAAATGCGATGTTATACTGTCCCTGCCAATGTGCGGAAAAATAAACTCTCTCAACGCATCGGTCGCAGCAGGTATACTAATGTATGAATTTACACGGCAGCGGCTCGGAATAAAATCAGTAAACGGAGAGTGATAACATAATGTCTACTGTTGATGAAAATAACAAAAACACACCTGAACCTAATGAAAAACTAAAGAAAATGAAAAATCGTCTTGAAAAGCTCGTTATATCAATGAAAAAACCTGATGAAAATGAGCCTGATGACTCAAAGGAATTTGAAATAAAGGATATTTTTGCAAGCATCAAGGAAACGGATACTCAACCAAAAGCTGAAAATGTTGTGAATGATACACAGCTAAAAGAAGATAAAAAGCCTCCTGTTACCGAAGATACAATTAAACCTGAAGATATCAGCGAAAATGTTAAAAAAGCCCCTGATGAAGAACAAAATGCAACAAAAACTGACATGAAGGCTTCCGATAACATTGAAACTGAAAATGTTCCTGATACTCCTGTTATACAAAAATCAGAAAAAGAAAATGAGCCTCCAAAAAACACTCCTAAAATACATAAGCTCCATGATAAAATTGATGAACAAGAAAAAAATCTTCAGGAGGGTACAAGGCTCCCTATAAAATATTCCGCTGACTATCCGGACAGCTTTACTGTATTGGCAGGAAAATTTACAAGTATACTTCGTGCGGAATTTCAGGAAACAAGGAAATATATCAAATCTTCTTCTGCTGCCAAAGCTCCTGAGGCTGCTCAAGCAAAAAACGCTCCTGTATCAAATGTCATCCCGATGCCAAAAGCAAAGCCCGAATCAGAGAAAATACCGCACGCTTCTTCAGAGGCTGAAACTCCTGATGTTCCGACTATCATCAAAAAAGTAGAAGCTGTCTCAGAACAGCCCACTGCTTCCGAAGCACCAAAAAAACAGACTTCTGCAAATAATAAAAAATTCAGCTTCAGGATCAAGGAATTTTTCAGTGCAGTCCCTAATGACACCGCCCATGAATCAAAACAGCGGTCAAAGCCCAAAAAGCCTCTTGATGACTACACTGACGAAAATGACGCTGAGGACATAAGAACTGAGATAGAAAAAAATCTTCATACAGTAGTTGTTAGAAGCTGTATACTTTTTATAACTGCAGTTATTTCAGTAATAGCTGCCTCTGTTGCACAATTTTCAAATCTTTTCTCCGAGGCAATGCGTACAGGTTGGCTTTTTTTCGCCATCATATCCTTTGCATTATTCTGTGTCGCAGTCACAACCGAACACAAGACCATCATCAACGGTCTTATGCCGCTGAGACACTTCAAGGCTAATTCGGATACCGCTGCCGCAGTCACTGCCCTTACAGTGGGTATACAGTCTATAACAGCTATTTTTACCCCTCACGTTTTCATTGACGGAACATATCATATATATGTCCCCATTGCTGTTATAGCACTGCTTTGCAACGATCTTGGAAAACTCCTTATAATTACCCGTACACTCGACAACTTCAAATTCCTTGCCAAACCCTCACAGAAATATGCAGGAAAAATATATACAGATATAAAAAATGCAGAAAAAATGACCAGCGAATTTCCTTCAAAAAATACTATAATCGCATATATGAAACGCTCAAAATTTATGAGCAATTTTCTGAGACTTTCATATGCACCCGATCCAAGTGAGATACTCGCTTCAAAGATTGCTCCGGTGACAACGGCTATTGCTCTGATACTCGGAACAGCTTACGGTCTTATGACAATGAATTTTGCCGGCGGCATAACCTCCATTGCACTGACCGCCTGCGTGGGTACTCCCATGATGTGTCTTATAGTCCTGAATATACCCATGAAAATGCTTTGCAGAAGTACTCTCAATGTAGATGCAATGGTCTCAGGATACGACGCAGTACAGCAATTCTGCGACACAAACTCCATTATGATAGATGCCTCTCAGCTCTATCCGGCAGGTACAGTAACACTTAGCGGAATGAAAATTTTCCGTCAGAGCAAGATAAATGATGCCATGCAGGCCGGTGCGGCTGTAATGTATGCAGTTAATGGCACAATGGGCTATATATTTGAAAATATGATACGCTGCTCTCCTGAAAAGCTGCCCAAGGTAGACAGCATCGTATATGAGGACGATAAAGGTCTTATTGCATGGGCAAATAAACAGAGAATACTTATCGGAAACAGAACCCTACTTGAGACACATAATATAAAAGTCCCAAAGAAAGAGCTTGAAGAAAAATATCTTAAAACAGGCTGTGAAATAACCTATATTTCAATAAACGGAGAATTAGTAGTAATGTTCGTGCTTTCATACAAGACCGACAAAAAAATCGCTGCAGAACTCCGTGAGCTTGAATCAACAGGCGTCAGCCTTATAGTCAGAACAATTGATCCTCACATCACAAAGGAAAAAATCGCTAAAAAATTCGGTCTTTTTGAAAGATGTGTCACTGTTCTGCCGACAGGTCTCGGAAGCATATGCAATGATGTCATTTCATCAATTGATGAACAGTCAAGGGCATACCTTGTAACTAAAGGCAAGCTGTCATCATTTGCAAGAGCCGTTTCGGGCTGCATAAAAATGAAATCCTCCATAATGATAGCCAGGCTGCTTCAGCTTGCAAGCATCATATTCGGAACTGTTGTATTTACACTGATATCCTTCGTGTCAGGCTTCCAGAAACTCGGAAGCATCGAAATACTTATATATATCGTCTTTTGGGCAATAGTAACAGTGACAGCGTCACTTGTAAAAAATAAATAAAGAAAAGGGATAAAAAAATGAAAGTTGCACCATCACTTCTTTCCTGCGATTTTGCAAACATGGGAGAGGAAATTAAAAAAGTTGACAGAGCAGGAGCTGACTGGATACATCTTGATGTCATGGACGGACACTTTGTACCCAATCTCACCATCGGTCCGGCTATTGTATCGGCTGTCAGACCATACACAAAGCTACCGTTTGACGTACATCTTATGATAGACTATCCTTTGGACTACATAGATGCCTTTGCAGATGCAGGAGCAGATATCATAACCTTCCATATTGAATCAATGTCTGATATCCTTATGACCATCGACAAAATAAAATCAAGAAATATAAAACCCGGTCTTGTCATAAAACCAAACACTCCTGCCGAGGATGTCTTTCCCTATCTCGACAAGGTCTATATGATACTTGTCATGACAGTTGAACCCGGCTTCGGCGGACAGTCATTCATGGCTGACATGATGCCAAAGGTAACAGCTATTAAAAAAGAATGTGCAAGAAGAAATCTGAATGTTCTTATCGAGGTCGACGGCGGAATATCCGAAAAAACCGCCCCGACAGCTTCAAAAGCCGGTGTTGATGTCTGCGTATCCGGAACAGGAGTATTTAAGGCACAGGATACTGCTGCTGCCGTTGCAGCTATCAAAAATGCCTGAAAATGAGGAACATATTCTATGATAAAGATATTCAAAGCCAATGAACAAAATTTACAGGATATGCTAAATATCCGTATGGAAATGCTCGGAGAATCAGATAATAACTACAGCTTCACTGAATCCTTCATCAAAAGCACAGAGGATTTTTTCAAAACAGCAAATCATTCAACAATGCTTGCTTATAATGATGAAAATATTATCGGCTGTGCAACCATGTGCTATTTCAATGCCCTTCCAACATCCTCGTGCCAGACCAATAAACGCTGTTATCTTATGAATCTCTATACAAAAAAAGACTTCCGTAAGCAAGGCATAGCTTCAACCATGCTCTATATGCTCATTGACGAAGCCAAGGAAAACGGTGTTTCTGAAATTCTTCTCAACACTGACGGGCATGGTATCGGTCTTTTCAAAAAATACGGATTTGTAAATTCAGAAAACACTATTATATTGAATTTCTCGGAGCTGCTCAAAAAAAATATCGCTGACTTCGAGAAATACGGCTGTCATATACACAAATGCGGCTGCTGAAAAAAACATTTTTTAGACAATTTGTTAAATTTGTCATAAAATCCAATTTTATTAATATATTCGTAACATTTATATGTTATAATTCTATTTATTTCAGTAAAAAATTAAAAGGAGAGTTAATATTATGAGCAAAAAAAATAATGAGAAAACAACCCCTGCTACAGATAACATTGAAGTATCATCACCTGCCATTGAAGAAGCAAAAACAGAAGAAGCAAAAGTTGAAGAAGTAAAAGCAGAAGAACCTGTCTCAGAAGAAACAAAAGCAGAAGAAGTAAAAACAGAGGAAACTAAAACAGAAGAACCTAAAGAGGAAGCTCCTGCTGAAGAAAAATCTGAAACAGATGATGAAACAGACGAATTTGAAGAATACGAAGAATTTGAATGTGATGATGACGATGAGGAATGCTGCTGCTGTTCAACTGCAAAGAAAATAGCAAAGGTTGCTGTTGCTGTTGCTGCCACTGTCGGTGCCGTTGTTATCCTTTCAAAGATATTTAAAAAGAAATAATCCTATCTTTACAAAAATCCCAGACTGTTCGGACTTTCAAAAAGTTCGGACAGTTTTTTTAATTTTTTTAGAAATCCATGTAACAAATAATCTTGTGTCGGTACTTTATAGTCAAAAGGAGGTTTTCAACATGAAATCTAAAAAATTTATATGTTTAATGGCAGCTCTTATAATGACAATGACAGCAGCAGGATGCAACGACAGCGGAGAACTTTTCACGGTATCCACAGAACCATCAAATGTATCCAAAGATGACACTTGGACAAATGCAGACAACAACGGTGAATTGGTGCCGAAAATCAACGCTGTAAAAAGACCTGAAAACGAGCGTAACAGTTTTTCCGATACATATGATGCTTTTTTTGGTGCTGTGGCTGACGGTGCAAAAAAAGAAGCTGCAACAACTGCAACAGACGGAATTACCGCTTTCGCTGGTGATTATGACATTGCTGCTGAAGCCCCTGCAGCCGAAGCTCCTGCCACAATAGCAGACACTGCCCCTGCACCGGGTTATGAAGATGTTTACGGCATAGTTGATGATGAATTTTATGACTATGAATATAAGCAACCGCAACCAGGATTACTTACAGCAGGTATATGGAATGACAACAATAACTGGGGCTTCTTTACAAATCTCGTCAACAATGACAAAATAACTATCCCCTCTCAGTACGGACTTAATCCGACAAATCGTATTGCAGTTACCGTAAAAACAAAGGATTCTTTGCCCGTTGTCAATGCAGCTGTCAGAGGCTTCTACGAAAAAGGCAATCTTGTATGGAGTGCCGTTACCGACAAAAACGGTGTTGCATATCTTTTCAAGGGCGACCAAATATCAAGCATCGAAGTGGAAAGTCAGGGGCAAACTCAAAAACAATCCGTTACCCCCAAAAAATCCACCAATGACCAGCAGACAAATATTAAAGTTCAAAACAATGATATCACTGTAATATTTGAGGGTGACAGCAAAAATTACGAGAAAACAGAAATCATGTTTGTCGTTGATACAACAGGCTCAATGGGCGATGAACTCTCATTC
Source organism: uncultured Ruminococcus sp. (assembly GCA_902800065.1). Lineage (GTDB taxonomy): Bacteria > Bacillota > Clostridia > Oscillospirales > Acutalibacteraceae > UBA1213. The sequence goes on along the minus strand of CADCDE010000002.1, from coordinate 166,682 downwards.
CTCCAAAGCGAATTTACAGCTATCGCCAATGAAGTAGGAACTGACAATACAAGATTTTCCATAAATTTCTACCGTGATGAATATGATGATTACACTACAAAACGCTATCCTTTTTCAAGCAATATTGAGGAAATAAACAAAAAACTCAACAGTGAATATGCCTCGGGCGGCGGTGACTTACCCGAAGCTGTCGCAGAAATCCTTGATGAAACCATTAATGACGGCGGCTGGACTGATGAAAGCGTTAAGCTGATGTTCATGATATTTGACGCACCTCCTCATGACAACAAATCGCAAATTCTTGAAAGTGCCATTGAAAAAGCCGCTGAAAAGGGTATAAGAATAATCCCCGTTGTTTCATCAAACAGTGACAGGGATACCGAACTTTTCGGAAGATGTGCGGCTATTATGACAGGCGGTACATACATCTTTCTGACTGACGATTCAGGTATCGGTTCATCTCACCTTGAGCCTATCATCGGCGAATACAAGGTCGAAAAACTCTATGATATAATCATCCGTACCATAAACGAATACAAGCAGGGCGAAATAAAAACACCCTCAGAACCGTCTGAACAGTCTTCTGAATCATCACAGGAAATAAATGTATCCGAAATAATCGACAGAACTGTTACAGAACAAATATCAACAGATGCAGCTCTTGAAAAATTCTTTGAAGATGATGAAAATGAATATTATTATGGAAGTATCAAAAGTAAATATGTTATCGTAAAATACTCTGACAACTCAACTGAAACTGCCGAATCCGCACTCCGAAACGGCAAAATAACATTATCCGACCTTGACAAATACAATATAGGCTACATAAAACAGCCAAAAATTAAGACTTTACCAGGAAATGTCGAAACAGGAACGTTCTCTTTCAATGACGAAAATATGAAATATGCCAAAACAGACGGCTTTGTCAATACAGCTGAAGGTGATATGACAGACGTTGTTTCAAGGGCAAAAACCGAAGTAGATAAGCCTTATGACGTTGTAGAAGTTTTTTATGATGATGAAACAGATATGTGGAAAGTATATTTCTTTGTCAACGAAGTTCTCGGAGGAGGTACTATCGTTTATCTTGACGGTAATGGTATCACAAAAGCAGTTATTGATGAACCTTTGTTCTTAACGTAATATTTACAGGCTATGCAAATAATAAAATATTTGCATAGCCTTAGATTTTGTGGTATTATATACAGGTAAATATTTTTTCTGAAAGGAATATGATAAAATGAAAAAAGGTTTTGTAAAAATTCTCGCAGTAGCTGTTCTTGCAGGAATTTTAACATCAGCCGTTTTGACAGGCTGCAATGACAGCAGCACTCAAACGTCAACAACTGCCGCAACAAGTACCGAAAGTTCAGCCGAAGCACCAAAAAAAGAAACTTATGACCCCACTCCGCTTGATCCTGATACGGTTTATTTCGCTGACATCGACATCAAAGACTATGGCAAAATAATAGTAAAGCTCGATCAGAAATCTGCCCCGATAACCTGTGCAAATTTCGTTGCTCTTGCAAACATGGGCTTCTATGACGGTCTGACATTCCACAGAATCATGAAGGACTTTATGATGCAGGGTGGAGATCCCGAAGGAACAGGAAACGGCGGCTCTGAAAATACAATAAAGGGCGAATTTTCTGCAAACGGCGTTGAAAATCCACTTCTGCATACAAGAGGGGCTATATCAATGGCAAGGGCTTCTTATTCAATGGACAGTGCAAGCTCTCAGTTCTTCATCGTACATCAAACATCTCCTCATCTTGACGGTCAGTATGCTTGTTTCGGCTATGTCACAGACGGTATGTCAGTAGTGGATAAAATATGCGAGGAAGCCGAACCCATAGACAACAACGGTACTATCGAAAAAGAAAAACAGCCTGTCATCAATTCAATAAAAATAAGAACATAAAATATCAAACACCGCTCTGCAATTCATCACGGCAGAACGGTGCTTTTTTTATATTAAATCTCAATCAAAACATTATTTTTCTCAAACCAATAATGAAGCTGTATTATATATGCAAGTATCTGAGGAGCTTTCATCAACTGACCGTACCACGGAGATGAAATTTTATCAGGATAGTCTATTATTGCCTGTACTCCGTCTTTATCGAGAATTTCATATAATGGAGATTTTTTATCCGATAATATTTCTGTGACTTTATCAGCACACAATTTAAAATACAAAGGATTATGCGTTTTGGGATATGGACTTTTCTTTCTGTCAATGATACTGTCGGGCAGGTATCCCCTGAACGCTTCTCTGACAATCCCTTTTTCCCTGCCATTAAGTGCTTTTATATCCCAAGGCAAATTATAGGCATATTCCGCTATTCTGTAATCACAGAACGGCACTCTCACCTCAAGACCGTTATACATACTCATCCTGTCTTTTCTGTCCAAAAGCGTCTGCATGAACCAATAAAAATTCAGTGAAAACATTTCTCTCATTCGTGAGTCAAGTTCTGAATCTGTCGGCAATTTATCGGTATTTCGGCAGGTATCAAGATATTTTTCACGGACATACGCTTCACCTTTAGGCAAAAATCCCTTTTTCAATATACTTCTTCTTATATCAAGCGACCTCGACCAAGGAAAACAATCCTCAAACAATATATCTTTATTATGATACCAAGGGTATCCACCGAATAATTCATCGGCACATTCTCCCGAAAGTCCAACTGTGAAATCTTCCTTTATTTTTCCGCAAAATAACAAAAGTGAACTGTCAACATCTACCATTCCTGGAAAATCCCTTGCATCAACGGCTTTTTCAAGTGCATAAAACAAATCCGTATTATCTATCACTACATTATGATGATTCGATGAAATGGCATCGACCATTATTCCGATAAATTCACTGTCAGGTGTCGGCTGAAACAGACTTTTCTGAAAATACTTCGCATTATCGACATAATCCACAGAATAGGTATCTATCGGCTTCAAACCGTTTCTTTTATTATACTCCGAAGCTATATATGAAATTATGCTTGAATCCAGTCCCCCAGACAAAAAACAACACAGCGGTACATCTGATATCAACTGTCTTTCAACGGCATCCACCAACAATTCCCGCACTTCATTCATACTCTGTTTAATATCGGAATTATGTTCCCTTGCCTTGAGCGTAAAATATCTTCTTCGGGAAATTCTATCTCCGTCATAAAAGGCACATTCTCCTGGTAAAAGCTCCTTGACATTTTTGTAGATACCCTGTCCGAGAGTTCTTCCGGGTGATACAAAGAATAATTCCATCAAGCCCTGTTCATCTACAACAGGCTTTACAATGGGATTTGCCAAAAGTGCCTTTATTTCCGAGCCGAATAACAATCCATTGTCATACTCATAGAAAAACAACGGTTTCACGCCTATCCTGTCACGGGCAAGAAAAAGTGTTCTTTTTTCCTCGTCATAAACGGCAAATGCAAATATTCCGTTTAATTTCTCAACACATTTATCTCCCCAACACATATATGATGCCAACACAACTTCCGTATCGGTCTTTGTATCAAATACATACCCGTTTGAAATAAGCTCATCTCTTATCTCAGATGTATTGTATAACTCTCCGTTATAGGCTATCGAACAAGTCCTGTTATTATGTTTTTTAATCATAGGCTGTCTGCCGTTTTCGGGATCTATGACAGCCAATCGCCTGTGTATGAGACAAACAGGTGAATTTATATATACTCCCCCATCATCAGGTCCACGCCTTTCGAGAGTCTTACTCATATCATCTATAATTTTTGACTGTTCTTCAAATTTAACTCTCTTATCAAACCAACCTGCTATTCCGCACAAAAAATATCGCCTCCTGCTTTTAATATATTCCACAGGCAATATTTTTGACACACATCTTATTTTTTATTCACCCCAAAAATCTTCATATCTCAGTTCTCTTTTCACAAGCTTACTATATGGAGCATATTTTTCGACAGCCTTCCAAAGCTTCTCCGAATAGCCTGTAATTGTATAAAGCTCACCTGATTTTTCTGTATTCATGGAAAGTTCACTGTATTTGAATTTATCTTTGATGTCATATTCATTTATGCCAAGTGAAAATATTATTCCCCATATACCACTTCTTCCTGCATTAAAAGAATATCTCGCAGTAAATTTCACATCTTTCCATTCAAAAAATATATTCTTCTGAAACGGCTTTGAAATTGTCACTCCATTTTCATCTATAAAAATAAAAGTTTTTACATCAAGGATTAAAGCTGTAAACGATATTATCAGTATAAACAAAAGCCCCGATAATATCAGCATATCTTTCACAACCAACAATTCAAACAGACAACCTGTTGTAAAAAACACTGTAAATAATATCAAGAATATTCTTGCACCTTTGGACAGATATGAACATTTCATAAAATACCACCCATTTCAAAACATTTTATTACGATAATTATAATCTAAAAATAACTTTCAAAAAGTCGGATTTTTCCGACTTTTTGAAGCAAAAAATCTGTCTTATATCTGTTGACTTTGATTTAAAATTGATGTATTATTAATGGCAGATAAGGTATATAATATAAGTATCTTTTAATTTTCACAGAAGGAAGGGCTTTTATGAACAGAAATGATTATAATAACAACAGCTATGATAACGGTTATGATAATTATGGCAGTTACAATGGCTATGGCGTAAATACCCGAAGTGCTTCGGGCGTTTCATTGGCAGATTTCAGCAGACGTGTTTACGGCTGGATGGCTGCAGGTCTTGCAATTACTTTTGTCCTTGCATTTGTTATCCAAAGTGTGATTTATGCAAATCCTGTGTTGCTCGTACAGTTTTTCCCCGTTTATATCGTAAGTATTATTCTTGAACTTGTAATGGTTATTGCTCTCGGATTTTTCATTTATAAACTTCCGTCAAATGTAAGTATGATACTTTTTCTTGTATATTCTTTCCTGAACGGTATAAATTTGGCTCCATCACTTATTTTTGCAGGTGCTGACAAGGCTATATGGGCATTCGCTGCAACAGCTTTACTTTTCGGTGCTTTCTCGATCTACGGCATTGTTACAAAGCGTGATTTGACAAAACTCCGCCCCATTTTACTTATCGGTCTTTTTGTTCTTATTATATTCGCATTGTTGGGAATATTCTTCCGTATGCCTGCACTTGACCTTGGAATAAGCCTTCTCGGTATAGTTATCTTTGTAGGCTTTACCGCTTATGACACTCAGAAAATCAAAAAAGGCTATCAGTATTTCAGCGGTGACGGCGAGATGCTCAAAAAAGCATCCATCAACATTGCTCTTGAGCTTTATCTCGATTTCATCAACCTTTTCCTTTATATACTTCGTCTTTTTGCAAGAAACAAATAATTTATTCACCGATATTCATGCTTTCCCTGACAAATAATATTTGTCAGGGAATTTTTTATACATTTTCGATTGATTTTTTATTTTGTGTGTTGTACAATTAAATTGATTTTATTCCAAGGAGGAAATTATAATGAAATTTGCAGATATGATATATGAACGACCTGATATTGAAAAAGTAAGAACTTATGCCGAAGATATCAAAAAACGCTTCCAGAATGCAGAAACATTTGAACAGGCTGACTGTGCTTTTCTTGAATGGGACAAGATGACTGCCCATGTAGATACAATGATGAGTCTTGCATACACAAGACACTCAATAGATACTTCTGATGAATTCTATGAAAAGGAAGTTGAATTCATTGATGAAATATCTCCCGAATTCACGGAAATACAGCAGAGTTTTTCAAAACTCCTCGTTGAAAGCACATTCCGTCACAAGCTCGAAAAAAAATACGGCAAACTCTTATTCAAAAATGCCGAAATATTCCTTAAAGCCTTTTCGCCCGAAATTATACCCGAAACTCAGGAAACCAACAAGCTTGAAACGGCTTATCAAAAACTCATTGCCTCGGCTCAGATAGATTTTGATGGTGATAAGAAAACTATCTCTCAGCTTATGCCATATAAACAGTCTGTCGATGATGGACAAAGACATTCCGCATGGCTCTCGGAAGCTGAATTTTACAGCAGTCACGGTGATGAACTTGATGATATATTCGACAAACTTGTACATCTCCGTCATCAGAAAGCCCTTAAACTCGGCTATAAAAATTTTGTGAAACTCGGCTATCTTCAAATGAACAGAAACTGTTATGATGAACATGATATAGAAAAATTCCGTAAAGCCGTTGTAAAATACATTGTTCCCCTTGCCGAAAGGCTCTATCGTGAACAGGCTGAAAGAACAAATTTGCCATATCCTCTGACATTTTCAGATGCCGCCCTCAAATTCCGTGACGGCAATCCCAAGCCACAAGGCTCTCCAAAGGATATCCTGAAAACAGGCAAAAAACTCTACCACAAGCTCTCAAAGGAATCCGCCGAATTTATCGACATGATGTATGAAAATGACCTGATAGACTATCTCAGCAAGAAAAATAAAGCAGGAGGCGGTTACTGCACTCAATTTTCGGATTTCAAAGTACCGTTTATTTTCGCCAATTTCAACGGTACGGCTGATGATGTCGAAGTAATCACACATGAAGCAGGTCATGCCTTTGCTTTTTACATTGCAAGAAATATCGTTCCATTGGAAAACCAAAGTCCTACTCTTGAAGCCTGTGAAGTACACTCAATGACAATGGAATTTTTCGGCTGGAAATGCAGTAATGAATTTTTCGGCAATGACTCCAAAAAATTTCGTTACAGTCACCTTGCAGGTGCAATAACTTTTATTCCATACGGCACTATGGTTGACCATTTTCAGCATATAATATATGAAAATCCCTTTATGACACCTATTCAAAGACACAATGTCTGGAAGGAGCTTACAGGTATCTATATGCCCTGGATAAAATTAGACGGCTCTCCTTTCTACGGTGAGGGCAAGGGCTGGCAAAGACAGCTCCATATATACGAAAATCCCTTTTATTATATCGACTACTGCCTTGCACAGACAGTTGCACTTGAATTCTGGGTTATAATGCAGGACAGTCACAAGGATGCCTGGGAAAAGTATATGAAATTCGTTAAGAAAGCAGGCACACAGACTTTCACGGAACTTGTCGAAACTGCCGGTCTTGAATCTCCCTTTGACGAACACGCTCTGAAAGAAGTCGCTAAAAAAGCATCAAAGTGGCTTGATAAAAATGAAAAGTGAGAAGTGAGGAGTTAGAAGTAAAAGAATGACAAAAGACTTTGTAAAATTCGAGAATGTTTATAAACGATATAAAATGGGTGAGGTAACTATAACTGCCGCTGATGGTGTAACATTTTCCGTTGACGAGGGTGAATTTGCAGTTGTCGTGGGACTCAGCGGTGCAGGCAAAACTACTGTCCTGAATATTCTCGGCGGTATCGACAGTTGTGACGAGGGTAAGATAATTGTCGGCGGTAAGGATATAAGTCATCTCAACAAACATGACCTTGCTTCATACAGGCGGTATGACATTGGCTTTGTATTTCAGTTCTACAATCTTATCCCCAATCTCACAGCTAAAGAAAATGTAGAGCTTGCTACTCAGATATGCAATGATCATCTTGATGCTGATGCAGTGCTTGACAGTGTGGGACTCTCCGAAAGAAAAAACAATTTTCCGTCACAGCTTTCCGGCGGTGAACAGCAGAGAGTTTCCATTGCACGAGCTTTAGCCAAAAAACCTAAACTCCTTTTATGTGATGAACCGACAGGTGCTTTGGACTACAATACAGGCAAAAATATCTTAAAACTATTGCAGACAAAATGTATTGAAGATGGTATGACTGTCATATTGATAACTCACAATTCAGCGATAACTCCTATGGCTAACCGTGTGATAAATATGCGTAGCGGTAAGGTCATAAGCAATGTTATAAACCCCAATCCACTTCCTATCGACCAAATAGAATGGTGATGATGAATGAAAGAAAAAGGAAATAAAAAGAAAGCATTAAGAAAAAATATTATCAGGGAAATATCCCGCACAAAGTCACGTTTTATTTCGATATTCGCCATTATAGGAATAAGTGTGGGATTTTTTACTGGAGTAAAATCAGCCTGTCCGAGTATGCTTGAAACTGCACAGAGATACTTTGACGACAATAATCTTATGGATTTCAGTATTATCTCAACTATAGGCTTTGATGACAATGATATAGATGCAATAAAAAAACTCGATTTCGTTGAAGCCGTAATGCCTTCTTATATGGCGGATATGATAGTCAGTGAAGGTGATGTTGACAATGTAGCGAGAATCATTGCACTCTCTGACAAAAATTCAAATATAAATACTCCGATGCTAAAGGAAGGCACACTTCCACAAAATGACGGCGAATGTCTTATTGAAAGCTATTATGCAAAACTTTCAGGTACAAAGATTGGTGATACTGTAAAGTTCACTTCACAGGACAACAGTATGCTCAAAAACAATGAATATAAAATAGTCGGTATTGCCGATTCTCCGCTTTATGTAACCTATACCCGTGGAAATACCAATATCGGCAACGGCAGTATTTCCTTTTACATCATCGTAAGACCTGAGGAATTCATTCCCGAAAGATACACCAAAATCTTCATAAAAACAAAAGCCTCTCAGTCGGATATCTCTGCATTTTCGGACGAATATAAAAATATGATACAGGATGAATCCGACATTCTTGAAGCACTTTCCTTTGACTGCATAGACCGCTTCAATTCCGAAACACTGTATGATGCAAAAAAGAAATTATCCGATGCCAAAAAAGAGTTCAATGAAAAAAAATCCGAGGTCATGCAAAAAATATCTGACGGTGAAAAAGAAATTTCAAAGGGCGAAAAGGAATTAAATGAAAAACTTGCCGAAGGACAAAAGCAATTGGATGACGGTCAGAAGGAAATTGACAAACTCAAAAATGAACTTATCAATGCCCGAAATGAATATAATCAAAAACTTTCCAATGCAGAAAAAAATTTAAATTACGCCAAAACCCGATTTGAAAACAAATCAGCAGAATACAATAAATTAAAGTCTGAATATGACATCAATATCAAAAATATTCAAAAATCTCTTGATGACGCTCAAAAAGACTTTCAGCAGAAATACAATATTTTTTACAAGCAGACAAAACCTCTCTTTGAACAACAACTGAATTCTCTGCAATCAAAAATTGATTTTCTGAACGCTCAAACAGAAATAAATCAAAATTCCATACAAACAAGGATATCTCTCGGACTCGATACTCGAAGGCTTGAAAGCAAAATACAGGAATATCAGAAGGATATCCCAAAATATCAAAAGCAATATAATGAATTGTCGGAAGAATTTTCAGTCTATGAACAGGAATTCAAAAATACTGAAAAGCAGTTCAATGAAGCTAAACAAAATCTCGAAAATGAAAAAAACTCTCTTTCCGAAAAACTTAAAAATGCAAAAAATCAACTGAACAGTGCTGAACTGAAACTCAATGAAACTCAGGCTGAATACAACAATATAACTTCATCAAGCAATTTTGATATCAAAATGCTTGAAACAGAAGTTACAATAGGCGAAAAGAAAATAAAGCAGGGCAGGGAAAAACTTGAATCCGAAAAACAAAAGGCTCTTGAACAGTTAAACTCTGCAAAAGCGGAAATTGAAAACGGAAAAACTGAAGCCAATGAACAGCTTTCACAAGCTGAAAAGGAATTATCCGATGCACAAGATAAGATAGACAAGCTGAACAATGCCGAATGGTATATATATGACCGTGACGACAACCCCGGTTATTCGGGATTAGTCGAGGATGCACAGCGTGTGGACAATATCGCCAAGGTATTCCCATTATTCTTCCTTATAGTCGCTTCATTGGTATGCCTTACTACTATGTCGAGAATGGTCGAGGAAAGACGCACCGAAACAGGTACTCTCAAAGCTCTGGGTTATTCCGACAGGGATATATCCTCAAAATATCTCATATACGGAAGTACTGCCGGAATAGGAGGATGTATTGTCGGAGGATTTTTAGGAGTTATCACTCTCCCAAAAATTATCGTTGATACATACGGCATTATGTATATGCTCCCCGAAACCAAAATTGTCGTTTCACAGGCGGATTTTTTTGTATCATCAATAGTTGCGGTAATGTGCATATGCCTTGTGGCATTCATTGCCTGTCGCAAAGACCTTAAACTCAATCCCGCAACGCTTATGCGTCCCAAAGCACCAAAGCCCGGTAAAAGAATCATGCTTGAATATATTACTCCTGTCTGGAAAAATATGAGCTTCACTTCAAAGGTAACTGCACGAAATCTTTTCAGATACAAAGCAAGATTTTTAATGACAGTCATCGGAGTTGCAGGCTGTACCGCTCTTATAGTGGCAGGATTCGGATTGCGTGATTCTATAACCGTCATAGGCGACCTGCAATATGTCGATATATCACACTATGAACAGATATATGCCCTTTCAGAAGCAGGAACTGCACAAGAAAAAAATGATGTAATCTCAAAATTTCAAAATGATGAAAGATTCGATAATTCCATGCTTTCATATATGGGCTTCAGTAGTAATGTAAATTCAAAAAAATCAAACACCTCACTCAATTCAAGAATTGTAATCGGCGAAAACTATGACGATTTCAAAAGAATGTTCACTCTCCGTGACAGGCTCACCCATACTCCCATTGAACTTGATGATAGTTCCATTGTAATTGACGAAAGAATGAGCGATGTCCTGAAAATAAAAAAAGGTGATACCATAAATATCAAGATAGACGAAATTTTTTATAACTGCACTGTATCTGGTATAACAGAAAATTACGCCGGTAATTTCATCTATATGACTCCTGAATTCTATAAAAATATCACAGGAGATGATATAAAATACAATGTCATTGTCACATCTGTAACGGAAAATTATAAAAACAATCAGCATGACATTGCAAACGACTATATGAAATATGACGATATCATCACTGTATCGCTCATCTCTGAACAGGTCGAGGCTATCATGAGTACACTTGATTCGCTCAATATAGTGACATTCGTTATGATATTCTGTGCAGGTCTTCTGGCAATGGTAGTCCTCTACAATCTGACAAATATAAATATAGCCGAAAGAGTGCGTGAAATTGCTACTATAAAAGTACTTGGCTTTTACAGTCTTGAGACGGCTAATTATATCTACCGTGAGAATATAATCCTTACACTTTTCGGTGCAGTCGGAGGTTTATTCTTAGGCTCACTGTTCACTGGCTTCATTGTTGAATCAATACAAATGAACAATGTAATGTTCCCGAATATAGTAAAACCTGTAAGCTATGTATGGGGATTCATACTGACATTTGCCTTTTCAATGCTCGTTAATTTCATAATGTACTTCAAGATGAACAAAATAAGCATGGTAGAATCTCTCAAAAGTATTGAATAAAACTCTTGACAAATCATAAAATAATTATTATAATACCTCTTACAAAATATATTTTTTGAAAAGAGGTATTGTTTTATGGAAAAATTTGTTCCCTTTGAGAAGCTCTCAAAGAAAAAACAGAAAGAGCTTAACAAAGCCAAAAGAAACACATGGGGTTTGACCGATCCCGTCACAAAATGCTCTGAAAACAAAAAGATATACAACAGAAAAAAAGCCAAACGTGATACAGTATTTGATACTCAAGATACTGCATCACGTTTTTTATTTAACGAAGAATCTTTTGAAGATTCCTCACTGCGTTCGGAATGACATACTTCATTTCATCATTGTCAGAATATTTTTCAGTTATATCGAACTCACGTTATTTATATCAAAAAAAACTTTCATACTTCGGATATTTATGATATAATAAAAAGAAAAAATAACAGGGAGAATATTATATGAAAATAACGGATATACTGAATACAAAAAATATGTCGCTTTCCTTTGAGGTCTTTCCGCCTAAAAGAGAAACAGGCTTTGAAAGTGTGAAAGCTGCAACCGAGGAAATTGCAGGCTATCGTCCTTCATTCATGAGCGTAACCTACGGTGCAGGAGGCGGTACAAGCAAGTTTACACTTGATATCGCCAAAAATATAAAGGAAAAATTCGGTGTGCCTACTCTGGCTCATCTTACCTGTGTATCGTCAAGCAAAGAAACTGTACATGAACAGATAAAGGCTCTCAGTGAAGCAGGTATAAAAAATATCATGGCTCTGCGTGGTGACCTTACCCCCGAGCTTGAACAGACAGACCGCTCACAATGGGACTATTGCTATGCTGTTCAGCTTATAAGAGAACTTAAGGAATATTCAGATGAATTCTGTATAGGTGCAGCCTGCTATCCTGAGATACATCCCGAAAGCAGAAATCAGAAGGAAGATATCCTTCATCTGAAAGAAAAGGTCGATGCAGGTGCAGATTTTCTTACAACTCAGATGATATTTGACAATAATCTGTTTTTCAACTTCATGTATAAGCTGCGTGAGGCAGGTGTAACTGTACCTGTAATCCCCGGAATAATGCCTATTACAAACGCCTCTCAGGTGGAACGTGCAATAAAACTCTCCGGTTCGTTCATGCCTCAGCGTTTCAAAAGCCTTGTGGACTATTTCGGTCAGGATCCATCTTCAATGAAACAGGCAGGAATCGCATATGCAACCGATCAGATAATCGACCTCTACGCAAACGGCGTAACAAATGTCCATGTGTATTCCATGAACAAGCCTGATGTTGCCAAGGCTATAAAAGATAATCTTTCCGACATTTTGGGAAAGGATTTCAACAGATAAATACAAATAGGACTTTCAGTCACTGCTGTAACTGAAAGCCCTATTTTTTGTCAGAAGCCTAATCTTGTCAATTCTTTGCCAGATGAAGTTGTTTCTTTCAATCCGTCATCATTTATATATTCACATGGCAAAACAGTCCTTAATACGTCGTTTTCCTCTGTATTCTGTCTTTCATACCACATGAATTCCTCTTTCTTTGATTCCCCATCGAAATTGACCATATATTTCCAGATGATTTCCTGCTCCCATTTGATGAATCTCTTTGTATCAAGACTGTCAATATTTGCAAGAATGATTTTCTTGAGCTTCTTTCTGCCCTGACTGTCGAGACTCAGTTTATATTTATCGAGATTACGGATAAAAATATCAAAATATTTTTCGCTGTTCGGTGACTCTATAACCAGCTTCTGACAAAATATCTCACTATTGATAAAATCATATACCTTGTCAAAGTTCTCTGTATCTGTCTGTATCATGAACAGATAGTCCTTTTTGAAACGGTTTATATTGGCAATCAGCCTTTTCCACCATACTGACTTTGATGATATACCTTCTGTTTCATTTATTTTTATAAGAACTATTCCCTGTGACACATAACACTTCAGATTTATCTCGGTCAGCCACTGGTCAAGCGTTTTCTTGAACTTTCCGCACTCGTCGGATAATCCGAGATTCTCTGTTATCTCATAGCTTGCTGTACCATATTCCTGATTCAGATATATGATATCATCGTTGTTTGCCAAAAAAATCTCTTTTTTTTCAAAATCTATAAGGAGTTCCTTGAGATTTTCGGTTATATACTCATCGCTGACACCGTCAAGTGAAAACAGGTATACAGGTGAAAGATTCAAAATTGCCTTGCTGTCAAGGCTGTGTTCAAATACCTTCATCATCTCTTTTGATATGCCTTCAAACATTTTATCTTCCGCCTTTCTTTAACTTTGAATCAACAAAGTCATACATATATTTTACTGCAGAAAAGGTCTCTACATCCTTCATGGGCTTCTTTTTGTATCTCACAAATGGATATCCTGACTGCGGATATACGGAGAAATCCTTGACATTTGTTATGTAAGGTCTTACACCTGTTCTGAGGATAAGTGCCTGACTATCTGTCCAGCCTATTTTCAGGCTCTGAAGCTGTGTTATGTTAAGGAGCGGTACCTCGCCCTTATCGCTTGTATAGACACTGCCGCAAAGGCTTGATATCTCGTCAAGGAGTCCTATCTCCCTGCAGGCAAGGAATATCCAGTTGCGGCAGTTTGATTTGATGGTCTCGGCATCTCCGCCGTACATTGATGTAAGCTGCTGTTTGCTCTGTACTATAAGTATAAATCTGATATTTCTGCTTCTTGCAGCCGATATCATTGCAGGCATATCTGATATTTTCGGGAAATTCGAGAATTCATCAAGTACAAAATTCATTCTTATCTTTATCTGTCCGTTTGAATTCTTATGGGCACTGCTTATCAGACATTCATAGCACTGCTTGACGAACACGCTGACAAGGAAATGGAAGGTCGTTTTCTCATCAGGTATTATAATATAGAATGCCGTTTTTCTGTCTCCAAGCTCTCTTATATCTATATCCGATGCAGAAAGCATCGACATTATCCTGTCATTGAAAAGGAACATACTCATCATTCCGTCAAACACACTGACTATGCTTGAGAAGGTCTTCTCTGTATTCCTGAGTGAATAAAGAGTTCCCAATTTGTATCTGATAACGCTGTTTTCGGGGAAGGTATTGTACAGATCCCAGAATACCTCCTGCTCACTGCCCTTTCCGCTGACATCAAGATACATTCTCAGTCCCTGTACACTCTTGAGATTGACCTTGCTTGCCTCCTTCTCACATTCAAATACTATAAGCACCAATCCGACAAACATATCTACTGCCTGATTTTCCCAGTAAACATCCTTGTCACTGTGTACGGGAGCCTTGAGCTGTATTGCAAAGTCGGTTATCATTTCTATAGCTTTGTCCTTTGCTCCGTTTTTGTAATAATTATATGGTATCTCGAGCGGATTCCAGCGTATACTGTACTCGGTATCTCTGAAATTGAGTACCTGTATATCATAACCCTGATTGGCAAGAAATCCTGATGTATTCTTGTATATCTCGCCCTTCGGATCGGTTATTATCATTGATTCACCTGAAGCACCTATCGAATAGACTGACGGTATGCAGAAATTTCTTGTTTTCTTTGTACCCGTATTTCCGAATATAAGAGTATGGCTGTCGGTCGTGTCGGTGTATACCTCACCGTTATGATTGTAAAGCGGTACACCTGACATTGATGTAAGCTCGCCCATTTTTTCCCTGTGGAGTCCCTGTAAAAATTCTTCCCTTGTTGCGAATCTGTTTTCTTCCATTGAATGTCTTATCATACCTGTTCACTTTCCTTTCTCATAAAAAACCCTGTATTTTTCCCTGAGCCATTCCATAAAATCCAATGACTCACCGCCATCATATCTTTTACGCATCTGTATCATATCTTCATAAAATTTTCTTCTGTCCAACAGCTCATGATATTTGTCTATTCCGCCATATTTATCTTCAAATCCTTGAGATTCACCGGACAGCTCCTGCTCATCCGAATTTTCACTTATCATTCTTTTGTACTTACTACGCTTCAGCATCAATAAATATCTGTCACTATCTTCCTCGCTTTCGGTATTTTTAAATATCTTTTTATACAGCCTGTCTCTGTCTGAATATTCATAATATTCACTGTATCTGTTCATATTTTCTTTATTCAAAAGATCTTCGTATATTCTCTTTTTTCCACGAAATTTTATCCCATTGGTCTTGTTGTCTCCGCTGCGATCCAACATTTCTTTCAATTTCTCAAGTTTATCTCTTTCTAATTTGTTTCCTCCCTCCCTTTTTGGAAAAATATAATGTCTCAGCAAAAAGTTAAGGAGAGTGTATGTTGCAGATAATATCCCTGACTGTTCGGATAAACTTTTGTTTTTATTATAAGTCCATTTGAGTGACATATCCATATTTTTCTTCAATATGTCCATGACTTCCTTGTCTACTCTGTCCTTGTCAGCCTCAAAGTTGTCGAGTATGAGAATGACCTGTCTTGCTGCCTGTCGGAATTCCTTTTCTCTTTCCGTCATATATATTTCCCTCCCTCATCATGATACTATTATAATCCTATTATCAAATCACATCAATAAACTGACAGTTTAAAAAAAGAATCGAAATATATAATTCCGATTCCCTTATATCACAATAATTTCACCATACAAATATGTTCGCAATACTCATCATAATATATCTCGCCCTCAGCCTTATATCCCAATTTCTCATAAAATCCCTTTGCCCTGAGCTGTGCCGAAAGCGATATCTTTTCCGCACCGTATTTTTTTATGTATGACTCTGCCTCCGAGACTATTTTGAAGCCTATACCCATGCCACGCATTTCTGGTATGACGGCTATCCTGCCGATATGCCAGTGCCTGGGATCATCCTCAAAATATGCCCGACAGCAGCCTATTGCAGTTTCTCCGTCATACATGACATAGTGCATTGCTTTATTGTCTGTATCATCAAATTCAAGCTCAAATTTCTGTTCATCGACAAAAACACTCTGACGAATTTTCTTTTCATCTTCATTTAAATCTGTATATTCTCTCAATTCAAATCCCATTTATTATTCTCCAAACGCATTTTCAATATGCTCTATCTCAAATTCATTTCCTTTATAAGTCACTTCTATAACATCAAATCTCGGCTGTAAATCTGTCAGATTTCCGGATAAATATATCTTTGCTGTCTTTAAGATACGCTTCTGCTTACAGGTGTCAACAAATTCAGAAGGTCTTGCAAGTGAACCCTTTTTTCTTGTCTTTACCTCTACAAACACTATATAGTCCTTGTCTTTGACTATTATATCTATCTCACCGTATCTTGAATGATAATTTTTATCGACAAATTCATAGCCCTTTTTAATGAGAAATTCCAATGCTTTTTCTTCACCCATATCTCCGATATAGTCACTGTATCTTATCATCATTCTCTCCAAGCAGCTTTTTCAGGAATGACGGACGGTGTATCTCACAGATACCGTGTTCGAGAATTTTCTCACGGTGCAGTTTTGTTCCGTAGCCTTTATGTTTATCGAATCCGTATTCGGGATATTTTTTAGCCATCTCATTCATAAGTCTGTCACGGCTGACCTTTGCAAGAATAGAAGCTGCTGCTATACTATGTGAAAGTGCATCTCCTTTTACTATTGCCGTGCAGTCTATATCCTTAATATCAGGCTCTTTATTTCCGTCAACGAGTATCATATCAGGTTTTATGTCCAGTCCTTCGACTGCCCTTTTCATTGCAAGCATCGCTGCATTGAGTATGTTTAATTTTTCTATTTCCTCGACACTTGCATAGGCTATGCTGTAGCTCAGAGCTTCCTCTTTTATCTTGTCAAACAGCTTTTCCCTTTTCTTTTCGGAAAGTTTTTTTGAATCGTTCACTCCGTCTATTATCAGTCCTTCGGGAAATATCACCGCTGCCGCACACACCGGACCTGCAAGAGGTCCTCTGCCTGCCTCGTCAACTCCGCATATCATTTTGAATCCCTGTGAAATATAGCCTTTTTCATAAGCAAGCATATCTATATTTTCTTTCTCAGATTTTGACATCAGTACAGTCCTCCGTTTTATCAAGAGTTATTTTTCCAAGAGTTGCACTCCTGAATTCATCAAGAACTGTCAGTGCCGCTCTCTCTGTATTTATCTCCCCGCCGGATATCAGCATACCTCTTTTTTTTCCGACAAGCTCAAGTATATCATAGCCCTCCAAGCCTGATATATCTTCCGGAATCAGTTTATATCTTGCACAAAGCTGTTCGGTATTATTATCCCTGAGATATTCCAAAAGCCTTCCTGCAAGATGCTCTGTATCAAGTATCTCGTCTTTTATCGAGCCGATATATGCCAATTTTTCTCCGACCTGCTTATCATCAAATCTGTGCCACAATACTCCGGGAGTATCGAGCAAATCAAAGCCCTTTCCTATCGTGAACCACTGATTTCCCCTTGTAACACCTGGTCTGTCCTCGACCTTTGCACGGTTCTGTTTTGCCATTCTGTTTATAAAAGATGACTTTCCGACATTGGGTATCCCAACGACCATTACTTTTATAGTCCTACCCGTCATGCCCTTTTCTTCCCATGACTTTATCTTGTCAGCAAGAAGCTCTTTAACCGTCGGTATAAACATATTCAGTCCTCGACCGCTCTTGCAGTCAAGTGAAACAGCAGGTATGCCCTTTTCTTTAAAGAGCTTTATCCATTTTTTGGTTTCATTGGAATCTGCCATATCAGACTTATTGAGAACGACCATTCTCGGCTTGTTGTTTATTATACTTCTCAGGTCAGGATTACAGCTTGAATACGGAACTCTTGCATCAAGTATAATGGCAACTGCATCTATAAGTTTAAGCTGTGATTCTATTTTTCGTTTAGTCCTTGTCATGTGACCGGGATACCATTGTATTGATTTCAATTCCTCCATATCCAAATACTCCTTTATTTCATATTGTAATATACGGTTCCGAATTTATCGAAGGGCATTATCCTCCATTCAGCTTTGCCTATTATATTATCTACAGGTATCAATCCGATTTCCTTGCTTCTGCTGTCGAGAGAACCCTCTCTGTTGTCTCCCATGACAAAGACATAGCCTTCAGGGATAATATTATTGTATGCCTCAAGGGATATTGAATTTGAAAGCTGTTTGGTCTTGCCCTTGATATAATTTTCCTCCAATATAACGCCGTCAACGGTGACCTCACCCGTATCATAATTTATATCAAGTCTCTGTCCGCCCAGGGCTATAACTCTTTTGATTATCGGTTCACTGTAACGGTTTCCATGACTTATCACAACTATATCTCCGTTTTTTGGGGTATACATGAAGCTGTTCACCATGAGCTTGTCACCATTCTGAAGCGTATCTGTCATAGATGTTCCGCTTACTGTAACCTGCCTTGCAAAAAATGTAAGTATAAGCATTACTATAATTATTGATACAAACACTGCACCGGCCCATTCAAACAAAAGCTCTGTAACTGTCAGATTCTTGTCTTTTTCTTCGGCAGTTATCACTGCTTTATGCACGGCAACTTTATTTTTCTCTTTTTCTTCCATATCAAAAACATCCTTTCATTTCATAAAGCTTACTTTCGGCGATATATCAGATATCAATCATTTCACTTACGGATTTTCCTATCATATTGAACGGATAAACTATACATTCCGCTCTGCCTATTATATGATCGTCTTCTATTATCTCACCGACACGAAGATACCCGTATTCGGGTATAACGTCTCTCAGTACAAGAACACAGTTTTCGGGCACTTTCTTATCTTTTATCACTTCACCGAGTTCATCGAGTGAAAAGAAACCCTGTTTTTTATATACAAGACAGTCAACCAAGCTGCTTTTTCCTGTTCCAAGAGTTATTTCATCACCCGCAAAAGCCGCTATTTCACCGACAAAATTGCTTTTGCCCGAAAAAGCTGCCACTTCATCACCAACATCAAGCGAGCGGTCAAGCTGTGACACTATTACGCTGATATTCATAGTGCTTCCGCTTTCTCTTGTTACCTTGAACGACACTACTCTGAAAATCACACCGAACATAAATACAAACAGAAATAATAACCATATGACCATATACAACCACTGGAAAGAATTTCTCAATAAAATAGCCTTATCTTTATTGTCTTTAAATCTTCTGCTCATATTGTTGTCAAATCACTTCTTCCCCAAAATAGTAACAAAAAAGGGACAAAACATGGTCTTGTCCCTCTTTCTTTACAAAGATGATTATCTGATCTGTTCCTTGACCTTGGCAGCCTTACCAACTCTGTTACGAAGATAGTAGAGCTTGCTTCTGCGAACACGGCCTTTTCTGACTACCTGAACAGATACTACATTCGGGGAATGTATCGGAAATACTCTTTCAACACCAACACCGTATGATACACGGCGTACTGTGAAGGTTTCTGCAACACCGCTGCCCTTTTTGGCAATAACGGTTCCCTCGAACATCTGTACTCTTTCCTTGTCGCCCTCACGGATATTTACACCAATTTTTACAGTGTCACCCACTTCAAATTTCGGCATATTTTCCTGTGATTTAAGAGAGCCTTCTGCAATTTTCTTCAATGCGTCCATTTTTAAAAAATCCTCCTTGTTATTCAGACATTCTTGCTTCATATATAAAAGCAGAGGACTGCCCGTTTCAAAATACGGCATTATTTATTAGCCGACATGAACCCCATCACAAGTGACGGTATCCAAAAGACTTAAATATTATAACACAAATCAAACGCTTATGCAAGCATTATTTTCATCAATTATCAAAGAATTTTGCATGGATAGCACTTACTGCAGCGTCAGCATCTTTTTCATCAATAAGAACAGATACTTTTATTTCGCTTGTTGAAATCATGCGAATATTTATCTGTGCATCATAGAGAGCCTCGAACATTTTTGTAGCAACGCCTGCATGGCTTTCCATACCTGCACCAACGATAGATACCTTTGCTACCTTGTCATCAGCGGATACAGATTTGCCGCCTACTACGGATATATATTCCTCCATAGCTTCAACAGCTTCCTTCATGTTGTCCTTTGCTACTGTGAAAGAGATATCCTTTGTACCGTCACGACCGATGGACTGAAGGATGATATCGACATTGATATTTTTTGAAGAAAGCTTTGAGAACATCTTGAATGCAAGACCGGGAACATCCGGTACACCTACTACTGATATTCTTGCTACATTAGTATCCTTTGCTACACCGCTTATCAACATTTTTTCCATTTTTGCTGCCTCCTTGACAATAGTTCCCGGTGCTCTCGTAAGACTTGAAAGCACTTCGAGTTCGATATTATATTTTTTTGCCATTTCAACGCTTCTGTTATTGAGTACCTGTGCACCGAGTGTTGCAAGCTCGAGCATCTCATCATAAGAAATATATTTGAGTTTCTCAGCATTTTTTACTTTTCTCGGATCAGCCGTATAAACGCCCTCTACGTCTGTGTATATCTGACAAAGATCGGCGTGCATTGCTGCAGCGATAGCCACGGCACTTGTATCGGAACCGCCTCTGCCGAGAGTAGTAACGTCTTCATAGCGGTTTACACCCTGAAAGCCTGCGACTATGACAATATTATTTTTGTCAAGTTCCTTTTCGATTCTGTCCGTCTTAACTCTTTTTATTCTTGCTGAAGTATATGCGGATGTTGTCTGGAAACCTGCCTGCCATCCAAGAAGCGATACAACAGGATAGCCGAGTTTTTCGATAGCCATTGCAAGCAGTGCGATAGATATCTGTTCACCTGCTGCAAGGAGCATATCCTTTTCACGCTTTGAAGCATTCGGATTTATTTCGTTAGCCTTGTCGATAAGGTCATCAGTTGTGTCGCCCTGTGCGGATACTACTACAACGACCTTATTGCCTTTTTTGTAGGTATCCGTTACAATGTTCGCAACATTGAATACCCTTTCAGCGTTTGCCACGGAACTTCCACCGAATTTTTGTACAATTAAGCTCATTTTTTCTCCCCCATTAAGTTTAATTTTTTATTACAGATCCGAAATTCGGATTACTGACAATATTTTGATGCCATTTTTTTCAAGCTCATCAATGGCATTCTGCTGTTCTGCAACGACCATTTCACCTGTAACGAATGAATATTCATTTTCGGGTGCATTTGCTTTTGCAAGGAATTTTACTTCTCCGAACAGTGCTTTGATTTTTTCTGTCAACGTCTGCTTGTCAATCGCACTTTCCAGTCTTATATAAACAGGATATGATGTTTCCTCATACGGCTTTACGATACTATCAGTACTGTCTGACCAATAAAGATATTTTCTTGCCTTGAGGTGCTTTACACAGTCGATTATATCTGCAACAACTGCACTTGCTGTGGGGAGCTTGCCTGCACCCTTGCCGTAGAATACAACATCACCCGTTGAATCTCCTCTTACGAGAATACCGTTGAATACATCATCAACATTTGCAAGCTGACTGTTTTTTTCTATAAACATAGGCTCTACTGTTATATCGAGTTTGTCATCATCGAGCTTTTTTACCTGTCCGATAAGCTTTATCACACCGCCCCATGATGCAGCATAGGCAACATCCTCAAGAGCAATTTTTGTGATACCTTTCGTATGCACGAATTCAGGATAAACGTGCTTGCCGTAAGTCAATGATGCAAGTATACATATTTTTCTGCAGGCATCATGTCCCTCGACATCAGCTGTAGGATCTTTCTCTGCATAGCCCAACTGCTGTGCCATTTTAAGAGCATCATCAAAGGACATATTTTCCCTTATCATCTTTGTAAGGATAAAATTAGTTGTACCGTTGAGTATACCTGCTATTTCTATTACATCATTTGCCGCAAGACACTGACTTATTGGTCTTATTATCGGAATACCTCCGCCAACGCTTGCCTCAAAGAGATAATTGGCATTATTTTCCTTGGCTATTTTAATAAGCTCTGCACCCTTTGTCGCTACAAGCTCCTTGTTTGAAGTAACAACGCTCTTGCCTTTCAGCAGACATCTCTTTGTAAACTCATAAGCCGGATTTACACCGCCCATTACCTCGGCAACCACCTTGACTTCATCATCATTTACTATATCTTCAAAATTCTTTGTGAACTTATCTGCAAAAGGACTGTCGGGAAAATCTCTTATATCAAGTATATATTTTATACTGATTTCTTCCTTTGCCCTTTTGGCTATGCTTTCAACGTGCTGTGAAAGTACTTCGACAACACCTGAACCCACAACACCGTGTCCCATTACTGCAACCTGTACCATAAAATTTAAACTCCCTCTTTTCAATGCATAATTCATAATGCATAATTATTTTTTATATCATTTTTTCAATAAACGAATTTTTATTCATCATCGTCATCATCGCCGCCGTCGTCGTCATCGTCATCATCATCGTCGTCATCATCATCGTCGTCATCATCATCGTCGTCATCATCATAATTATTATTGTTATTATTGTTGTTTGACGGTGTATAATACGGATCATAGTTTGTCCATCCAGGCATATTGTCACTTGTATAATAACCTGTACCGACCTGACTACCTGCACGGGCATTTGTAAGAAGTCCGCTTGATTTGATGAAGTTGTGCTGTTCGACCTCTCCGCCAAGCTCAAATTCCTTGTGTTCCTTGTCCTCAAGGAATTCCTGCATGATGTCCTTCCAGAGAACATGAACTTTACTCTGTTCGTTTATAGCGATACTTGAATGTATATCGTGACCTGTCCAGATACCTGCCACTGTATAAGGTGATGCTCCCATGAACCAGTTATCATAGGCATAATCTGTTGTACCCGTCTTGCCGATTATATCCCAGCCGTCTATCTTTGCTCTGTATCCGAGTGCTTCACCGCCTGAGTTTACGACATCGTGAAGAAGTCTGTTCATTATAGTGGAAGTTTCTGTTGATATTGCACGGTCAGGCTTACCTCTGTCACGGTTATCGAGAATGACATTTCCTTCATGGTCTGTTACATAGTAGAAAGTATACGGCTCATAACAAAATCCGCCGTTGCAGAATATCTGATATCCGCACGTCATTTCCTCGATAGTCGTTCCTCCGTAGAAACCGCCTATTGAAAGACCTGCTTTGTTTTCGCTGTCCTTTTCGGGATCAAGGTGCTTGAAATGGAGCTTTTCTGTAAGGAACTTATAGCTTGTGTCAAGTCCCATTTCATTGATGAGTGAAACTGCCGTTGCGTTTGTCGAAAGATTCAATGCTCTTGTGACGGTAATATCACCGTAGTATGAGTTATACCAGTTTGAAGGACCTGATACATAATAGCCGTCTACCATATCCCACTGATAGTCAGGACGGTCTGATACAAGAGAACTGTAATTTATCAGTTTCTTATTGAGTGCTATTGTATATGATGACAAGGGCTTGATAGTTGAACCGGGCTGAAGTGCCGACTGACTGCATATATCCCAAAGGAGTCTGCCGTCATGTTCTTGCCTTCCTCCGACTGTAGCTCTTATTCTTCCGTCAAAGTCCATCATTACATAAGCCACCTGTAGTGTAGGATCGGTAGGAGTTTCCCATTCATGTAAATGTCTTTCAGCTATTTCCTGAGCCCTTGTGTCTATTGCACTGTATATGCTCAGTCCCTGACTGTATATCATATCCTCTGCTTCAGATGCAGTTATATGGAATTCCTTCTGGAGCGACTGTGTTACATCTCTGAAAAGTCTGTCATCATACCAACCCCAGCCGACATCATCCTCATCATCTGAATCTACTATATATCCGACAAATTTCAGATTTTCGGATTCTATTCTTGCATCAACGTATTCCTGATAGGTTATCATGCCCTGATCCATCATTTCCCAAAGAACTGTATTTCTACGCTTTTTATTATTTTCGGGATAGGTCAGCGGATCAAATGCATATGGATTCTGTGTAATACCTGCAATAGCCGCACATTCAACTACATCACAATCCTGGATATCCTTATTAAAGTACAGATTTGCTGCGGACTGCACTCCGTTGCAGCCGCTTCCGTAGTTGACAAGATTAAGATATGTTTCTATTATATCGTCCTTTGAATAAGCCTTTTCTAGCTTCAATGCACGGAAAATTTCCCTGAATTTACGGTTGATACTGTTTTCGTTGTCATCAGTCAGATTTTTGATAAGCTGCTGAGTTATAGTTGAGCCACCGAACTGTGAACTTCCTGTTGCAAGGCTGACTATTGCACCGCCCGTTCTTCTGAGGTCAACACCGGGATGTGTCCAAAATCTCTTGTCTTCAATAGCGATCTGTGCATTTATCATAGTTTTCGGGATATCCTTGTAGCTTACCCAGACTCTGTTTTCTGTTGAATAGAGCTGTTTATCCTCTTTCCATTCCTTGGTGTCATAATCCTGAATATAAATTTTACTTGTCTGATTCAGAGTCACCCTGTCAAGATTGATTTCAAGCGGTTCATTTGCTATGCCCATGATATAAAAAAGCATGGACAGACCTATAACTATACCCGTCACCAAAACAGCCAGCAGAACTGTAAAAAATACCCTTCCGAAAAACGAAAACACACTTCCTACACCTGACCATATAAGTGACGGTATAGACGGTGCAGCTTCATCTTTGTATTTGCTGATGTCTGTTTTTCTCATGTTTTCCAAAAACCTCCCTGATAAAATTATACTTCCAAGCATATTTTCAAAATTACCTCTAATATTATAACATAATTTCTTCAAAATGGAATAATTTTTTTTGAAAATAAAAACCTGCTTAAAAATATCTATGATTTTATCAAAAAAATTCCTTTAAGTTATGAATAAATATGTGATAATTCCTAAAAATAATCTTAAAGGAGATGCTATACATGAAAAATTTATTGGCAATAACAGGGATAATTTTGTTTATATGTATAATCATAACATCATCATACCGTTCTGATAATGCAAATGCAGCCCCGGAACAGCCTATTTTGGAATCACAAATATCACAGGCTTCAAACAGCGAAAAAGCCGCAGCAGGATATTTTCTTTCCGTATACGAAAAAAAGGTCGCAGCATTTGAAGCAGGAAACGATATACCTTTTTATATAAGTGATGTCTATGTAAATACACTTCCTGCTGCTGATATAAAATCACTCGAAAAAGGTATTCATGTCGATGATAAAAAAGCACTGAAAAGACTTATCGAGGATTACTGCAGTTGAATATTTCGAGATAAATTTATGGTAATTATTACCATAAATTTATAGGTTTTTCACATCTGAAATATCAAAGAGTTTCCTAATCACAATTCATTTGTGACTATTTTTTATTTATTCCATAAGTCCTGTTCCTCGTAATCAATTCTAAAAATTGCCTTTAATAAGACATTTTTTTACGTTTAATTATTTTTTTCTGTCATTTTTTCGTAAAATTATGCACAAATAAACCTGCTGTTTTTTGTGCATATATCAGAAATTTGCTCTTAAATATTAACTTTTATCGAAAAGTGATGACATTTTTAAAAAAGTGTTATATAATAGGTGCGATAGAATATGTTTTATCAAATTTTATATAGGGGGTATTCCAAAAATGTACAGTATGATCTCTTATTGGCTCAAATATTACAGACATGAATGTGGTCTTACTCAACAACAGGTAGCTGACCGTCTTAAGATCGAGCGTTCTACCTACACATACTATGAGACAGGCAAAACAAAACCTGATATAAACACTCTTATCAAAATCGCAAAGGTATTCAATGTCAGCTATACCGCTTTGCTTCAGGGTGTCGAGGAGGAACTTGAGGATGCCATTGCCGATATCCATTCAGGTGCTGCTGATGAGGAGGAAGGTCTCAAATACCGCACTCACGCTACTACAAAGTATGAAGTTGAACTTCTTTTCGTGGTAAGAAACCTCACTCCTAAGCAGAGAAAAGAAGTTATGAACACCGCCAAAAAGTTCATTTCTGATGATGAATGACCTGAACAGAAAAGTACATATTATTAAGGACAAAGTAATTTTTATAATCTGAGAGTTACTTTGTCTTTTTGTTTTGTAAAAAAGTCAAATTTTTACGACTTTTTTCTACATATTATCGTTATATTATTACTTGACGGTTTTCAAAAGAAATTGTAAAATAATAATAGTGTTCTTGTTAAAAAAAACACAAATTTTTTAAAGAATTGGAGATTAATAAACAATGAAAAACTTCGGACTCACTGACGAACAAGTCGCCCAATCCAAAGAAAAATACGGCGACAACCGACTCACCGAACAGGCACGAGAATCTTTCTGGCAGAAGCTCCTCGAAAATTTCGGAGATCCCATGATAAAGATACTCCTCGTTGCATTGGTGCTTAATGTTATCTTCTGGCTCCTGCATCAGTTCGCAGGTATCGGTGACACTGAATGGTATGAGGCTGTCGGTATAGCTGCTGCCGTTCTTATCGCAACCTTCGTTTCAACCTTCTCAGAGTACAACAATGAAAACGCTTTCCAGAAACTCCAGGAGGAAGCATCTCTCATCAAATGTAAGGTTTATCGTAATGGTGAAATTGCAGAGATCGCTATAAATGATATAGTTGTAGGTGACTGTGTACTTCTTCAGAGCGGTGACAAAATTCCTGCCGATGGTATCATAGTTGACGGTAATTTAGCTGTTGACCAGTCCGTTCTCAACGGTGAAAGCAAGGAAGCTAAAAAAATCGCTGTTCCCGAAGGCTACAAGAATGACGAAAATGAAGAACTCGATTTCCTCAATGAATACAAAGTATTCAGAGGTGCTGTCGTATGTTCGGGCAACGCTGTAATGGAAGTTACTACTGTCGGTGACAAGTCCGTTTACGGTCAGATCGCAAAAGAGCTTCAAATTGATGATGACAGAGAATCTCCGCTTCAGGTAAAACTTTCAAAGTTGGCAGATGCTATCAGCAAATTCGGTTACATAGGCGGTGTTGCTATCGCTATCGCTTACATGATAAAGTCAATGTTCTTCTTTGACGGTGGTATCGGTGCATATTTCTCAAACCCCGATTTACTTATCACAATATTTACAGACCTTCTCCATGCCCTCATGTTCGCAGTCGTTGTAATAGTTATGGCTGTCCCCGAAGGTCTGCCCCTTATGATTGCAATAGTTTCTTCAATGAACATGAAGAAAATGCTCAACGACAATGTCCTTGTACGTAAGGTAACAGGTATCGAGACTGCAGGAAGCCTTAACATCCTTTTCAGCGATAAAACAGGTACTATCACAAAGGGTAAACTTGAAGCTGTTAATTTCCTTGACGGTACAGGCAAAGAAGCCAAGAATTTTGAAGAAATCAAAGGCAAGGCAGGCGAAATGCTCGCTCTTGCTCTCAAACACAATACAAATGCTGTTATTACAGGCTCAGGCGATACACTGAAGGTAGTCGGCGGTAACCCGACTGAAAGAGCTGTTCTTCAGTTCGTTGCTCACGCTGAGGACAAATATCCCGATGTTAAATCTGTTTATTCAGTTCCCTTCAACTCGACCAACAAATACAGTGCTACAACCGTCGAGGGTAAGATTGGTACATCTAAAAATATCACTCTTATCAAGGGTGCTCCTGAAAAGCTCATTCAGAACTGTAAATATTACTATGACGAAAATGGCAACAAGGCTAAATTTGACAGCAAGGTTCTCAATGAAAAAATAGATGAACTTGCAAACAGAGCTATTCGTGTACTTGCTGTCGCTACTTCCGACACTGCTCTTACAAGCGATTCTCTCCCCGAAGGTGACTGGACACTTATAGGTGTTATAGGTATCCGTGACGAGGTAAGACCGGAATCAGTTACTGCTATTGCAGAAGTACATGATGCAGGCGTTCAGGTAGTAATGATAACAGGTGACCGTAAGGAAACTGCTGTTGCTATCGCAAAAGATGCAGGCTTGCTTACTTCTGATGATGATGTAGTTCTCACATCTTCCGAACTCGCTAAAATGAGTGATGAAGAAGTTAAAAAGCAAATACCAAAAATCCGTGTTATTGCCCGTGCACTGCCTACCGACAAGAGCCGTCTTGTAAGACTCTCTCAGGAACTTAACCTTGTTGTCGGCATGACAGGTGACGGTGTAAACGACTCCCCTGCTCTCAAAAAAGCTGATGTCGGCTTTGCTATGGGCGGCGGTACGGAAGTCGCTAAGGAAGCAAGTGACATCGTTATCCTCGATGACAACTTCAACTCTATCGCAAAGGCTATCCTCTACGGCAGAACTATCTTCAACAACATCAGAAAATTCATCACCTTCCAGCTTTCAATCAACATTTCAGCCGTTCTTATCTCATTTATCATGCCTTTGCTCAGTCTTTCAAATCCGCTCACCATCACTCAAATCCTTTGGGTAAATCTTGTAATGGATACTCTCGCTGCACTTGCACTCGGCGGTGAACCGGCTCTCAAGCGTTACATGAAAGAACAGCCCAAACGCCGTGACGAAAGCATTGTAAGCAAGGCTATGAAGGGACAGCTCACAGTTTCAACTATCTGGATATTCCTCTGCAGCTTCTTCGTTCTTATCTCACAGGTTTGGACTTCAAGCCCAATATGGAGCTGGAGCTTGGTAAGAGATACAGACAACGGTCAACCTACATTCAAGTATCTCTTGACAGCATACTTTGCTTTCTTCATTCTCATATCCGTATGCAATTCACTTAACGTCAGAACAGAAAAAATCAATGTATTTGAACACATTGGCGAAAATCCCAACTATTTCAGAATCATGGGGCTTATCGTTCTTATTCAGGTAGGTCTTACATATATTGGCGGTGAAATATTCAACTGCTACGGCTTGAACGTTATGGAATGGGTAATGGTTGTTGTTCTCTCACTTTCAATTATCCCTGTTGACCTTATCAGAAAAGCTATCTCAAATGCAATTAACAAAAAATAACTTTTAGTTAAAATACCATAAAAAATTCAGCCGATACTTTTATTAAAAGTGTCGGCTGTTTTATTGAAATTTTTTAAGTATTATTTTTCAATGGTTTTAACCGTAATTCATAATTTATTAACATTCTGCTGTTATAATATAAGCGTGTTAAAAATAAATTTGCTTACGCCATTCTTCTTCATAAAAAGCAACTCCACAAAAACAGCAAAGACGACTGTATCAAAACAGCCGTCTTTGTTGTTTTTTAACTATAAATTAGCAAATTTACAAATTATTTATGATTATGCACAACAAAACGTCACGTTTTGTCATCCTGAACGAAGTGAAGGATCTTTTTAAGATTCCTCGCTACGCTCGGAATGACAGGTTGTTTGTGCATTTTTCAGATTTGCTCATTTATAGTTTTTATTTCAATTCTGCAAATCCGTACATTGCTTCAAGGCATATCTGAGCGTGTCTGAAGAAATTTTCTTTGTCCATGCTCTCGTCAACGTCATGTATATTACTCGTATCTCCCTCAAATACAGGACCAAAGGCTACACCCCTGTTTCTGAGTGTTCGTGCATATGTCCCCCCGCCTGTCGAATATATTTTCGCATCCTCGCCTGTTACCGTTTTATACGACTTCTTCAAAATATCTATCACCGGCATATCCTCACTTACCTGCAAAGGCATCTCATGGTTATATACACCCACCTTCAACAGATATGGGGCTGCCTTTGCACCTATTTTTTTTAGTATCTCCGTAAAATCTGCAGTTACGGGATATCTTATATCAATAAATGCATGGGCTGTATTTTCGTCTATATCTATTTTTCCGAGATTGACTGTCAGTCTGCCCGACTGTTCATCCTCACAGGCTATCCCCAATGTATTTCCGTCAGTTTCCGAGCCTATCTCTTTTCCGAGAAATTCACACAGCTTTCCGAGTGACGGATATCCGTATATATCAGCAAGTGTCTTTATCAGATTTGCCGCTGCATTGACTCCAAGCTCAGGCGTTGAACCATGTGAGGCTCTGCCTACTGCATTGAATTCACGGTCAACGAATGCCTCTGCACTTGACGGTACTGCATTCACCGCACTTCCTGCATGAAATCTCTTAAGATATATGTCTTCACTATTCTCTGATGATATCTCTATCTGCAGTATACCTTTCTCACAATTACATATACCGTACTCGGAATCAGGCGTGAATGCCATATCAGGCATTTCTTCACTTTCAAAATATGTTTCCATATCATTCATGCCTATTTCTTCGCCTGCCCCGAATATGACTCTTATTCTCCTGTTTGGAATAATACCATTATCTTTCATTGCCTTCAGACAATACAGGGCTATTATTGCAGGACCTTTGTCATCAACGATGCCTCTGCCGTATAATCTGCCGTCCTTTTCGGTCAGTGCATAAGGCTCCGTACTCCAGCCGTCACCTGCAGGCACTACATCCACATGAGCAAGTACTCCTGCAAGTCCTTCACCTTCACCGTATTCGGCATGACCTGCTATTCCCTGTATATTCTTAGTCCTGAATCCCATACCTTCAGCCCTTGACAATATCCATTTCAATGCATTTGATGCACTTTCTTTGTCATTCGCCGAGACAGACTTTATTTTGATAAGTTCATTAAGGTCTTTCAGTATATCCTCTTTATATTCAAGTATTTTCTCTCCGAAAAACATTATATATATCACTGCCCTTTCATGTAATTAAATATAAATATTCACTCCGATATATAATATTTACTGTATTCAACCACTTCTGTTTCAAAAAACCTTAAACGGAAAATTGAAAATGGAAAATCATTCTTAAAAAATTTCCCATTTTCAACCCGTTACACATTTTTATATTCTTTTTCCTTTATTTGTCTCAGAATTTTCTTCCTCTGCAGGAGCCTCATCAGGTTTTTCTTCTGAATTTTCGTCTGATTTTTTTTCAGAACTTGATTCAGTCTCCCCATCACCGAACAGCTTTCCTACATCTGCATCATTCATCTGTTCATTCTCTTTGAACTGCTGTTTGATAAGCGTTTCGGGAGCATTTTCATTATCCTCGGCAGGCTTATTTTCTTTTTTATCGTCAATTTTCTTATTTTTGACTTTTTCCTTCTTTAATTTTTCTTTTTTAGGTGCCTTCTCAAATTTGCTGTTTATGACATCATCAAAGTAATCATCGCTCATATCATCAAACAACAGTATACCATATTCCTCACGCTTCCTTGACGGTCTGTACAGCACCATATACAATACGAATATTACTATGCCTATTGCACTTATTCCTGCTCCGAGCATCAGTCCGGGAGTTTTGTATTTAAATACGATAGTTGAGGCTGTATTTGCAGGTACAGCAACTGCCATGAATCCGACATTGACCTTCTCGATAGCAACATCTTTTCCGTTGACTGTCGCACTCCAGCCATTCTCATACGGTATACTGAAGAATACAAGCTCACCTGTATTTCCTGTTTTTATTTTAGCTGTAAATTTATTGTTCTCGAATTTCACGGAGCTGCATACGAGCTTTTTTCTTTCGTTGCAGGCATTGAAATATTCCACCTGAGTATATCTGTATGAATCTATCTGGTCATCATGCTTTAATATATCTTTATATTTCTCTGCCTGTTCCTTTGTAAGAACAATTGATTTCAGCATCAGATGACTTCTGTTCTTTTCTGTACAGCTATCATATTCATCCGTTGTTACATAAGTGTCATAGGTAAATCCATACGGTATATAATATTCATTCTCATATATATTATAGCCCTTCTTGGATTTCAGGAATTTCCAGCCCGGCATCTTTGTTGTTCCTGCACTGCCTGCAAAATCCTTGGAATCAGTCTTATTATCAAAGAGATACTTGCATGAAAGGAAACTCCTTATTGCATAAACTTCCGTATCAGGTCTTGAAGCGACATTTCTTTCAACTCCGACAGATTTGTAGTAATCCATTACCGAACCAGGCACGACGCTATGAAATGCCTGTATAGTCGGTATCTGCCAGAACATTCCCATATTGTCCAACTCATTGTAGAAATCTGAACGGACATTCTTTAAATCTTTCAGTTCTTTAAACTCGTTTCTGTTGTTTATTGCATAGTTCTTTATATAATCATATTTATAGCTTGAATTTACTACGCCTACTCCGACAAGTACATTTCCGTACAATACTATCATAGCAGAAAGCATTATAGCTATCATTCTCGGAAAGGCTTTTTTGGTATGCCTGAAATTGAGTGCTATCGTAAGCATTATAAGTCCCACAAATGCCAGACCTACCCATATCCAGAATCTGTCGGGATATTTTTCTATGCCATAGACAGTCGTTTTTACTCCCTTCGTATCAGTCGAGGTCGACGGCATAAGACCGATGAGACAGGTTATGAGCAATGTTGCCGCAAATGTTATTTTGAGTCCGCCCTGATAATCCGTTTCGGCATTATCAAGACATATCACTGTTGCAAGCGAAAGCATGAGTGTCAGCATATAGAACCATCTTGCATAATATGCAGCGTTAAGAAGCTGGAACAGGCAGTTGAATATCGGTATGAATGCCATCAGATACAGTATCGGTATAAACAGTCTTAACCATCTGTGCGTTTTCAGCTTATAGAAGGAGAATACTCCGACCATACTGAACAGCGGCAGCCATCCTGCAACTGATGCCCATTTTGCATTTGAATCGGGAGTGAAATTAGCATAGGCAGGCATATCCGGCGGAAACAGAAATGACTGTATTATATGTATATATCTCTGTTCACTTGTATAAACTACTGCTCCCCAGCCATTCGGGAAATTATTCAGCCTTGAATTCTGTATAACGGCATATATTGACGGTACAAGTATTATACCTGCACACAGGAATCCTGTTATTACTTCAAGGGCAAATCTCAGAAATTCCTTTATACTCATCCTGAAACTGCCCGTATTCATTCTTACTACCCAATATATGAAAACAAATACTGCCTGTCCTGCAAAGAAATAATAATTTACGAATGCAGATGCAAACACTGCCAATGCCATACAGCCCTTTTTCTTTTCATATACGAATTCATCAACTGCCGCAAGCATGAACGGAAATGTTATCATTGCTTCATGAAAATGGTTGAAGAATATATTATAGATACTGAAGCCCGAAAACGCATACAGCAATGCTCCTATTATAGCATAATTCTGATTCTTCAGATATCTTCTCAGAAACGTATATCCTGCAAGCGTTGCAAGAGCTATCTTGAGTATGAGCAGCGGAGCCATAAGAAACGGCACTACTCTGCTCGGAAACAGCATTGTTATCCAGAAAAACGGGCTTCCGAACATATAAAAGCTGTATGAGCCTATGATATTTGCACCGAGATCAGTCGTATAGCTCCAGCCTATATTTCCCTTGAGTACAGAATCATGTATCATCTGATAAAATGGTATCTGCTGTACATTGAAATCCCCGTAAAAAAAGAAATATCCCTTGTTTAATATTACCCACGGCAAAAATATCAGGGTTGCAAGACACAAACCCCATAAAAATGCCCTCAGATAATAATTTTTCTTTTGGACACCAAGCGGTGTTCCATGCTTTGACATTTTATTTTCCTCCTCTGTTTTTTAAAACTCCTTTTATTGTACCACATATTTTTTAAAAAATCTACATTACTATAATAATTTGATTTTTTTTATAATAGATTATTCTACACTATTACTTGCATCAACTGTCAATTTTTACTATATTATACCAGATTTTTCTACTGAAAATATTTATCACGACATTTTTTCGTTTTTTATTTGATAATTCAGTATTTTTGATATATAATAATTCTCAGACGATTCTTTATAAGGAGATGTTCCGCTATGACCGAAAATAATGATCAAAAAGAAGAAGTGTATTTTTACAATCCCTACAAACAGAACGATACACAAAATGACTATCGGAGAAATCCACGACCTCAAAAAAACATAAATTCCAAAAGCAGAAAAAAAAGAACTTCAACCAAATATTTCCTGTTCAATTTTATTGCCATTGCTATGAGTGCCATAATGATATTGTCAGGATCAGCCTGCCTTGTAGCCTATGCATTCTTAAGCCGTGTGAATTATGAGAATATCGACAGCGAAACAAAAAATTCATCCAGCAACATCAATGACGATAAAGTAAACGCCTACAGCGGTACTCTTTTGAATGATCCGATGATACTCAATATCATGCTTTTCGGTGCGGATACGAGAAAAGGTCAGGTCAGCGGTCAATCAGACACAATGATACTCTTTTCGATAGACACACGACACAAAAAATTAAAACTGCTCTCTATCATGCGTGACACCTATGTCGAAATACCTCAATATGAAAACAATAAAATAAACGCCTCATTCTATTACGGCGGTGCAAGCCTTGCTGTACAGGCTGTCCAGCGTAACTACGGTATCAAAATCGACAGATATGCAGTTGTCGATTTTAAGAGCTTCAAAAAAATCATTGATACTCTTGGCGGTATAGATATCGAGCTTACAGAAGAAGAAATTGATTATATCAACTGGCAGAGCTGGACAAATAACCAGGTCGATACCCGAAATGAAATAGATATAAGCCAGTTCCAGTTCTATGAAAACGAAAATGGTGACTATGTTACGAATATCCATCTCAACGGCAGACAGGCTCTCTGGCACGCACGAAATCGTGGTCAGGACGGCATATGCAGCGGTGATGACCATGTGCGTACCCTGCGTCAGCGTAATGTTATCAGTATCCTGATAAACCGTCTCAAAAACTGCGACTTTGCTACCGTTATGTCCGTCATCTATGAAATAGGTCCCATGATAACTACTAATCTCAAAACCTCTGAGATAACAAAACTTGCTTCAAATATCACAACTTATCTCAAATATCCCATTGTTTCCGAATCCGCCCCTAATCTCTCAAATTTCGGTATAGATTTCTACTATGACAGAATCTGGATAAACGGTGACGGTCTTGAATGTATCGTTATATATGACTGGAACTCTTTCAGAAAAAAAATAGCCGACTTCATTTTTGAAGATACGGTTTCATAAAAAAAATTTGAATTTTCGGTAATTATGGTGTATAATATTTCACGGAATAAAAATTTTAAAAGGAGTGCATTTTTCTATGACTAAAATCGATATTTTTTCAGGCTTTCTCGGTGCCGGAAAAACTACTCTTATCAAAAAACTTATCAAAGAAGGCTACAAGAATGAACAGCTCGTTCTTATCGAAAATGAATTTGGTGAAATAGGCATTGACGGCGGTTTCCTCAAGGAAGCAGGAATCAAAATAAACGAAATGAATTCAGGCTGTATCTGCTGTTCACTTGTAGGCGATTTCAGAACTGCCCTTTCAAAAGTTCTTGACGAATATCACCCCGACAGAATTATTATAGAACCCTCAGGTGTCGGAAAGCTCTCCGATGTTATCAATGCGGTTAAAACTGTTGCAAGTGATGAAGTTCAGCTCAACAGCTTTGTTACCGTTGCAGACGCTTCAAAATGCAAGGTATATATGAAAAACTTCGGCGAGTTCTACAACAATCAGATAGAAAGTGCAAGCACTATAATTCTCAGCAGAACTCAGAATATATCCGATGAAAAACTCCATGCTGTGCTTGAGCTTCTCCGTGAGCATAATCAAAAGGCTGCTATCGTTACAACTCCCTGGGACGATATCACGGGCGAACAGATACTCTCTGCAACAGAAGGAAAAGCATTGCTCACAGTAAATGACATACATGATGAAGATGAATGTGACGATCCCGAATGCGAGTGCCATCATCACCATCATCATGACCATGACCACGAATGTGAACACGACCATGAACATCATCACCATCATCACCACCATGCTGATGAAGTATTCACAAGCTGGGGCAAGGAAACTGCAAGAAAATATACAAAAGAAGAAATTGCAGACATACTCAATGCCCTTTCCGATTCTGAAAAATATGGTCTTGTTCTCCGTGCAAAAGGCATTGTTCCTGCTGTTGACGGTTCATGGATACACTACGACTTTGTCCCCGAAGAATCAGATGTCCGCACAGGTTCGGCAGACTATACAGGAAGGATCTGCGTTATCGGCTCAAAGCTCAATGAATCAGAGCTTGAAAAGCTCTTTAAACTTGCTTGATTGGAGTGAATCAAATGCCAAAAAAACCTATCCCAGTCTATCTCTTTTTAGGATTCCTTGACAGCGGTAAAACAAAATTCATCCACGATACCCTCTGTGATACACGTTTCCAGAACGGTGACAAAACTCTTGTCATCCTCTGTGAAGAAGGCGAAACAGAGCTTGATACCTCCAAATACAGAGGCGGTAAAAATGTCACAATCGTCACAGTTGAAGATCAGGAACAGCTTACAACGGCTTTCCTCGAAAATGCACTTAAAAAATCCCGTGCTGAAAGAGTTATGGTCGAATACAATGGTATGTGGCTCCTTGATACTCTCGGCAAGGCTCTCCCTCAGAACTGGCAGATATATCAGATAATGATGATGGCTGACTCAAATACCTTTGAAATGTACAACAGCAATATGCGTCAGCTTGTCTATGACAAGATAAATGTCACGGAACTCGTTGCCTTCAACAGATATTCCGACAGTATCGACAAAATGAATCTTCATAAAATCGTCCGTGCAATAAACCGCCGTTCTGCTATCATATATGAACGTACTGACGGCTCTGTTGAAGAAGATGATATAGTCGATCCTCTCCCATTTGATATCAATGCTGATGTAATAGAAGTAAAAGACACTGATTTCGGTCTGCTTTATATGGATGCTATGGACAAACCTCAAAATTATGACGGTAAGACAATCAAATTCAAGGCTCTCATTGCAAGAAGTCCCCGTATGGGAAATGATACATTTGTCGGCGGACGTTTCGCCATGACCTGCTGTGTCGAGGATATACGCTATGTAGGCTTTCTCTGCAAGTGGGACAAGGCTTCCACTCTCGCAAACAAAAGTTGGCAAAATATCACCGCTGATATAAAGGCTGTCCGTGACCCTATGTTCGGCAATGAAGTAGGTCCGATGTTCTTTATAAAAGACGCTTCACCTGCTCAGAAGCCCGAGGAAGAAACCGTTTATTTTTCTTAACATTTAAAGATTCCTCACTTCGTTCGGAATGACAAATAATCAAAAATCCTCTTGAAGCATTTTGCTCCAAGAGGATAATTTTTTTACAGAAGCTCTATCTGCGGTATCCAGTAATCAGATATATAACAGCCGTCATACGAATCCACATTTATATTCATATCATCATCTATACTTACGTTATATATAAGCTGATATATTATATTTGTATCTGACGGTGAAGAACATGACAGCGTTATCGTTGCAAAGCCCTTACGAAGTGCATTGAATGTAAAGGTCTGCCTGTATACCTTCTCTGTGCCCGAAAGCTCTATAACATTACTGTTGCTTATATCACATTTCCAGCTATAACCCTTCGGGGCAAGCTCCATATTTACTTCAAACGGTCTTTTGACCTGCTTTATTTCAGGAATATCCCCTGAAAAATACGTTCCATTGGAATCCTCAACCGTATAATTCAAATGCCTATCAACGGTTATCTTATAGCTTATATTATATACCTTTCCGCTGTATGACTCATATTTCATATTTATCTCGGATTCACCCGTTTTTACAGCTTTAAAATAATATCTCAATGTGACCGAAGAATCAAGTACGCTCATACTCCTGTATTCCTCTTTTTCTGAAAACTGTATAACTTCATTGTCAGAAATATCAAAACTCCACTGATACGGTGCTGAAACAGGTGCTTTTAAGTCAATATAAAATTCCGAAGGAATTTTTACCCCTTCATTTTCTACTGTCAGAGTAAAATATTTTTCGCTTATTTGGTCAAAGCTGTCCTTTACTTTGATACAGATATCATATTCTCCGCTTTCGGACGGCTTCCACTGAACTGACGTTGCTTCCTTGTAGTCATTGAGGATAGTCCACCAGTCACTGTAAGCCCTTTTGCAGTAATATGCGAATGTATATCCCGGTAAACCTCCGGATGCTCTGGCATTGAGAGTAACTGCATCTCCCGTTTTTATATGCGAAGAGCTTACCAAAGACAGATTTACAAGCTC
The DNA here is from genome assembly GCA_902800065.1 of uncultured Ruminococcus sp. Lineage (GTDB taxonomy): Bacteria > Bacillota > Clostridia > Oscillospirales > Acutalibacteraceae > UBA1213. The sequence goes on along the minus strand of CADCDE010000002.1, from coordinate 128,421 downwards.
CTCACTGACAAGAATATTAAAGTATTTCTTATATACCTTTGAATCGCACAGTATTTTTATACATACTTCATACTGTCCGATTTTTTCGGGCTTCCAGTTGACCTCTGTTTGTGTACTGTAGCCTTGTATGGTTGTCCAGCTTTCGTCTTCATACTTATAAAAAAATGCATATTTGCATTTCTTTGTATCAAGTCCCTTTGACATTGCCGTGAGTGTCACGGAATATCCGAATGTAACAGAATTTGTGCTTATCTTTGATGTATTTATATCCTTTGAAGTCGCTGTTGCCTGCGTAACGACTTCCGCAACCGTTTCGGCATTGACCGTAATTGATACACTTGCACCTATCATAACAGCAAGAAGTACACACATGATTTTAAAAAGATTTTTCATAATTTTTACCTCCTCATACTTTGCACTTCTAACTTTATTTTTAACACAAAAAATCGTATCTGTCAATATCATAAATACCGACAGATACAATTTTTATCATAACGCATAAAATATATTATGCTGACAGCTTTTTATTTTATAAATCCTAAAATTATTTCATCAACTTTTTCAAGTGCAGAGCCTATCTTTGAAACATCTCCGACACCTGCCATTGCTCTTTCAGGCTTACCGCCGCCCTTACCGTTAACAAGTGCAGCTACTTCTTTGATTATTTTTCCTGAATGTCCGCCCTTTTTGAGTGCTTCCTTACCACACGCAACAGCTATATTTCCCTTGTCACCGTCTTTGCCGAACAATACAGCTACTGCTTCAGGCTCCAATTCAAGCACCCTGTCAAGCATTATCTTGAGAGTTCCTGCATTTGCCGTAAATTCGCCCTTAACTATCTTCACACCGTTTACACTTTCGGCACTCTTTACAAGGCTGTCTATACTCAATGCAACGAGCTTTGAAGTAAGTCTTTCAATTTCCTTGTCTTTTTCTTTAAGCTCATTTGCAGTATGCTCACAAACGGATTTGAGATTGTTCATATTTGTTGCTTTTACGGCTTTCATTGAATCGGAAATGATATTTGAATAATTGTCGAGTATTTCAAGGACACCTCTGCCTGTTGCTGCCTCTATTCTTCTTACGCCTGATGCAACAGAACCCTCACTGAGTATTCTGAACAAACCTATTTTAGCCGTATTTTCTATGTGAGTACCGCCGCAGAATTCCTTTGAAAATTCGTCTATCATTACAACTCTTACGACATCACCATATTTTTCACCGAACAATGCCATTGCACCGAGTTTTTTAGCTTCTTCAATGGGCATTTCTTTTGTAACTACGTCTATACCCTTGAATATCTCATCATTGACAAGTTTTTCTATTTCTTTAAGTTCACTGTCTGTAAGTGCTGAAAAATGCGTGAAGTCGAATCTCAGCTTATCTGACGTTACAAGCTGTCCTGCCTGTTCAACGTGAGTTCCGAGAACCTTTCTCAAAGCTGCCTGCAAAAGATGTGCCGCTGTATGATTACGCATAGTTGCATAACGCTTTTCATAATTTACTTCTGCCTTTGCACTGTCACCGTTTTCAAATGCACCCTCTGTTACAATACATCTGTGCATATAAATGCCGTTATTGTCTTTTACTGTATCTTTAACTTCAACTTTGGCAGTTTCGGTAGTAATTGTGCCGATATCACCGACCTGACCGCCGCTCTCTGCATAGAAAGGAGTGATGTCAAGAACAATTATAACTTCATCGCCTGTACCTGCAAACTCAACTTTTTCACCGTCATTGATAACGGCAAGGATTTTTGCATCTGCTGTAAGGTCTGTATATCCGACAAATTTTGTCTTTTCAACATTGCCAAAATCAACCGCATCACTTAACCAAGCCTCTGCTCCTGCATTTTTGCGGGCATCTCTTGCTCTCTTTTTCTGCTCCCTGAGCAGTTCCTCATATTTCTCCATGTCAACAGTCATGCCCTTTTCGGCTGCAACCTCTTTGAGCAAATCAACAGGGAATCCGAATGTATCATTGAGTCTGAAAGCGTCTTCACCTGAAATTCTGTTTATTTCGGATTTTGCTATTATTGATTCAAGCATCTCAAAGCCCTGATTGAGAGTCTTTGAAAAGCTGTCTTCCTCATTCTTTATAACCTTGACTATCCAGTCACGCTTTTCCGAAAGTTCAGGATATGCGGGATTTTCCTGTACGACTGTATCTACGACCTTATACAAGAACGGTTCTGTTATTCCGAGAAGTCTTCCGTGACGTGCCGCACGGCGGAGAAGTCTTCTCAATACATATCCTCTGCCCTCATTGGAAGGTCTTACTCCGTCACCTATCATAAATGTAGTGCTTCTGATATGGTCTGTGATAACTCTCAATGAAATATCGGTCTTTTCACTGTCACCGTATTTTACACCGACTAATTCGGAAATTTTACCCATAATATTCTGCACTGTATCAACCAAGAACAAATTATCCACGCCCTGCATGATACAAGCAAGTCTTTCAAGTCCCATACCGGTATCAATATTAGGATGGTCAAGGGGAGTATAATTGTTGTGACCGTCATTATCGAACTGAGTGAATACATTGTTCCAGAATTCAACATATCTGTCGCAGTCACAGCCTACTTTACAGGTGGGTTTTCCGCAGCCGTATTTTTCGCCTCTGTCGAAATACAATTCCGAACAAGGTCCGCAGGGACCTTCACCATGCTCCCAGAAATTATCCTCTTTGCCGAGTCTTACTATTCTGTCGGGAGATACTCCTACTTCCTTTGTCCATATATCGAATGCTTCATCATCATTTTCATAGATAGATACCCATATTTTGTCAACTGGCAATTCAAGCTCTTTTGTGCAGAATTCCCATGCCCATGCAGTAGCCTCATGCTTGAAGTAATCACCAAATGAGAAATTGCCGAGCATTTCAAAGAAAGTACCGTGACGGGCTGTTATACCTACTCTTTCAATATCAGGTGTACGAATACACTTCTGACAAGTTGTTACACGCTTTCTTGGAGGAGTTACCTCACCTGTGAAATATTTTTTCATTGGAGCCATTCCCGAATTTATCAGCAGTAAGCTGTTGTCATTTTTCGGGATAAGCGGAAAGCTCGGCAGTCTAAGATGTCCCTTTGATTCAAAGAAAGACAAATATTTCTCCCTCAATTCATTAAGTCCTGTCCATTTCATTTTCTTGTCACCTTTTCTCTTTAAATTTTTCTGCTGAAATAAAAAATCACGGAAATTTCGTCTTTTTTATGGGACGAAAAATTCCGTGTTACCACCCAAATTGCATTTTACAGTAAACATTACTTTTATCATTCTGAAACACAAAATAACGAAAGATTCTTAAAAGATTCCTCGCCTTGCTCGGAATGACATAGAGCAACTATATAGTATAAAATGCCACTCATTCACAGCTTTAACGCAGCCTGTACGTTGCGGTTTGCCGCAAATGCTCCGAGTCAGCCCAAGCAGCCTTTTGAAAAGACCTTGCACCAAGAACGGTCTTCTCTCTGTGTCAACGGTTCTGCTCTTTTTCTCATCTCAGCATGAATATTATTATAAGTAATATTATAACTGTTTTTTTCTCTGTGTCAAGCATAAAATATTATTTTTTTAATTTTAAATTAATAAAATTCATCAGTGATATTATGCCGACTATGACAGCACTTCCGCCCATTATTATTATCACAAGAGCAAGAACGGAATTATTTTCCATAGCCCTCAGAAAAAGTCCGAAAACAGTAAAAGGAATACCTGCTGCAAGCGGTATTATAAAAGATGAACGTTTATATTTTATTTCTTCCTCTGTATCCGTATCTCTTTCGTCATCTTCTATTTTTTTATATCTTTTGAACTGCACTATTTTATATATGCCTATTGTCCAGAAAGGCACTGACAAAAATATTATCATTGCACCATGATATTTCATAGCATTTGTCCATATAACCTCCGGATTTTCTTCACTGACATATATTTTTATTGTATCACCGATTTTCCACGAACCCTCATACTGTCTCAATGTTATATTTTCATATTTTTTATTATTATAAGTATACTCAACCAAAGTTGTAGTCGATTTTATATCTGACGCCTCAACCTCATTGAAGCCTGTTATAGTGGCAGTGCATACAACGGCTTTTTCAGGTAATTTTGCGTTGTTCACCTGAACGATTATACCTATTGAAAGCAGTATAGATGCTATTATTATAAGTATTATACTACCTCTCATTCCTATTCTTTCGAGAGAAATTTTCCTTTTCAACTTAATTCTTCGACCTCTTCCCCTAAAACCTCGGCATAGACCGTTATAGTCTGACATATTTCATCGCATACGCTGTTATAGTCTATGTTCTCTGAATTCAAAAATTCCTTTACCCATTCTTGCATATGAACACTTGCTTTATTCAGAACCGAAAGATTTTCAAACTTTATCGAAAGATTATCTATCTTATTGTCAATAAGATTCTTTTCAAATATTTCCATAAGCTGTTCTTTGATATCGTCACCTGAATGAACAATAAGACCGTTCATTTTATGGTAATTTGCCTTGTCACTCTTACATTCAGGCAAGCCTATTTCCCTATAAAATCCCGAAATTGCATGAGATTTGTCATTGAACTCATCATTAACGTTAAAAAATCCGTAATTTGGATAATTAACCTGATTGTCATTTAATTTCATATTATCTATGGTAAGATCGAGATTATAGTATTTTCCGTTTATTTTTATTATATTCCATGAATGACCTGCATATACAGAATCTGTCTCCCACTTTGGCATTCCTGAAACACACATACATTCAATGCCCAATTCTCTCATGCACCACATGAAGGATTTGGATATTCCCTCACATCTTCCCTTATGATTTATAAGAGTTCCATAGACTGTTCCCGAATAGCCATCTTTTTCATCATAAATACATTTAGAGAAGATCATGTCATAGACATATTTTTCTTTTTCGATATCGCTTTTTTCACTTATATCTACTTTCAGATTCTCAAAAAAGAGCTTGAGAGCTTCCATACACTCATTATATTTTTCCTCACTCATATTATAAGTGAAATAAACACCTGAAACGGTCTTACATTCCTCGTCAGTATATATCGGAGAATAATCGCCATTGAGCTGTATCAGCTCGGGACAGTCATAATTCAGCAGAAACATCATAGTATCGAGTGATTCTGAAGGTATTTCATCTTCAAAATGCACCCCTTCATCAAAATATATGACTGAACAATACATCTTGATGAAAAAATTATAAAGTTGTTCATCAAGTTCCTGAACGAAATATTTCTTATCCAGCTCATACACCATTGATTCATCAAAAATCTTTTCGGGCTCATCTGATGATTCCTCTATACTGCTTTGTATATCGGATTTTTCAGAAACAACCTCATCGGAACTTTCTTCGATACTGCTTTCCGCCTCCGATTCTTCACTGGATTCATTTTCTGAAATCTGGCTTGAAACATAACTTATTTCAGACTGTCCTTCAGATTCTTTTACAACTGAACTTTGTATATCTTCATTTTTGGAACTGTTTTCTTTAATACCTGAATTTGCACTTGAATTTTCGCTTTTTTTGCCTGAGCTTTCATGTACTGTCTGTGTACTGTCCTGTATCGGTGCATTGTTTTCAACACTCATGTTGCAGCCGGTAAAACATAAAATAATTATCAGTAATATTGCCGAAATTTTTAACGATCTTTTCATTTAGAAACAACTTCTTTCCTAAAAATTATTGTCTTCCGAACCATCATCTTCACTATAACCGGAATAAAGGGCTGTCGGATCAAAATATGAATCCATCACTCCACGATTTTCATCATATATCTTGTTATAGTCGATCTTATCTGAAAACGGTGCGGCATCAGGGTTAGGTTTCCCTGTTCCGTCATAGCTTCCATATCCCTCCTTTACTTTATCAATTTCTTCCCTTGTGGCATTTCTTTCTGAAACATTCTCTCTTATTTCTTTCAAATGAGAGCGTCTTACTGCGGCACCAAATCCCAATATTCCCACAAGAACTACTGCCGACAAAAAAACATATGAAGTTATGCTGTATGAAACAGCAGGATCGTCTACTACGGAACATATATTGGGCTGAGAGGCATCATATTTTATATTCAGACTGTCACCTACAGCAACCTTGAACGGAATATTATATATCGCTATATTCCTGTACATATTACCGTCTGTTCCTTCAAAATCAACTATTGCATTATAATATTCCGCATTTTCAGAGGACATTACAGTAACACCCGTTACAACTGCAGAAGCTCTCGGATCTCTCATGTCGGGAGTATTTCGTTTATTGTCATTTTGTGCTGTAATAAATATCAAAGATAATCCTGTTATTATTATTACCGCAAATATTATTATCTGTACTGTGGGTATTGCTAATTTTTCTTTTATCTTTTCCATGAATTATTCCGCCTTTATTTTTAATTATCTTCGATAATTATACAATATTCCCGAAAAAATTTCAATCTCTTTGTTGTTTATAAAAATATCGGCTAAATCATATTCAGCCGATATTTTCCAATAATAAATTTTTAGTATAAATATATCATAATATTTTCATATTGTCAATTATTTTTTTATAAGCTCTGTTATAGGAGACAATTCATACCCCATATCCTCCCATTTTGAAAGCAGTTCATCAAGTATCTCACTGTTAGTCTTTGATGTACTGTGAAGTAAAACTATCGCTCCGTTATGAATACGAGGAAGTAATTTATCAAATGCCTGTTCCCTTGTAGGCTGAGCATCATTGTACCAGTCAACATATGCAAGGCTCCAGAATACCGTTTTATATCCCATACTTTGTGCCATTTTCAGATTTTCTTCACTGTATTTTCCCTGCGGAGGGCGGTATATCTTCAACATATCCTTGCCCGTGACCTCTTTATATAAACTCTCCAAGCCCCCTACTTCTTTCTTAAAAGCCTCTATATCAGATATTGAGGACATATCAGGATGAGTCATTGTATGGTTTCCCACTGTATGACCTTCATTTACCATTCTTTTGACTAATTCGGGAGCAGTCTCGATGAAATTCCCCACAAGAAAAAATGTTGCTTTTACATTGTGCTTCTTCAGAACATCAAGTATATTTTCCGTATAGCCGTTTTCATAGCCTGCGTCAAATGTAAGATATATCTTTTTCTGCGAAACATCACCTATATAATAGGCATCTGATAATTTCAGCTTTTCAGCCGTTGCATTGCCTGTCGGTATACCGTTGGATGAATTGAAGCTCAATCCCCAGTTAACATCCGTGCCTGTCATAACAGCATTATTGGCAGTTATCCCCGATACTATCACACAGCATACACATAGTATCAGAATACCCGATATGACTGTAATTATCGTTCTTCTTTTGAATATCAGATACAAATTGCCTCTCCCCCTTATCACAATAAAATAATATGCCCCTGTTTTCTATATTATCACTTCCATAACGACACCAATTCATTTATTTTCAAATAATATTCATCTGTTTTTTCAGCCGCTACCGACAGCATATATTCAAATATGGATTCACTCAGGATAGAATTATAAAAGCTCGATGTCATTTTGAAATATACGCCTGTATTTCTCCTGTCAAAGCAAAAATGACCGTCTGAAAGCGTATCGTTTATAACACACAACGCAAATGCAAGGTCAGATACGTTTCTCAGCCCGGAATCAATTTCTATCGGAACATACAGTGATATCAGCATCTTTGACGGTTCTATCACGAATATCATCCTGAAATCCTTTTCTTTTCCGCTTATACTGCATCTTACACATAAGTTATTTTCATCACATTCATAGATTATATCATTTCTTTTCAGAACACTGCATAATGTCTGATACACTTTTATTGATTTCTTCCCATATAATGTCAATTTACTGTCCCTCCAAACAAATCGTCTGATATTATTTATATCACTTTATATACAATTAAAATAACGAATTTTGTCCTTTGTAACAAAATTGTTATCTCACAATTTCAATACCGTTATTTTTGATGAATTGTGTCGATTTTTGGACTGTAATTATTGTTAAAAAAGCTATTTTTTTATAAAAAATTCAAATTATATTATCGTTTTTTAATCAAGATTACAAAATTGTAACAAAACACTTGACAAATGATTCAAAATCGTATAAGATATATCCCGTTGCAAGAAATAAAAAAGATAGATATATACAGCACACTATTTTAAGTGCTTATTTTAAGGAGGATTTTTCAAATGAAAAATTTTGGTAAAATATTTGGTGTTGTTTCCGCTGGCGTTATCGCTTCTGTTCTCCCTACCTGCTATGCTTCAGCTTACAGTGTAGTTTATACAACAGATTATCTCAGAGTTAGAGAAGCCCCCTCCCTTGATGCTGCAATTATAGACGTTGTTTCTCCTGGCACAGCTATCCAGCAGATACAGGAACTCAATAACGGCTGGAGCGAAGTTTTATATAACGGCTCTGTATACTATATGTTCTCATACTATCTTACAAGCGATTATGAAGACGAAGATGAAAGCTACTACGAAGAAGATATTGAAGACGTTGTTTATGACAATGACTATGATGAATATACTTATACTGATGAAATAATCTCTGCAAGTGACTTCCGTTTCAACGGCGAGGAATTCTGGGGCGATTACAGATGGACTTATTACAGTGAGCAGGTTCTCCCAGGAGGCGGTCTTGATATCCCCGGCAGACACACCGATTACAACGGCTATGTATGCGATGAAAACGACTATATATGCCTTGCAAGCGATTTCCTCGACAAAGGCACTGTTGTTTCAACTCCTTTCGGCAAGGACGGCAAAGTCTATGACTGCGGATGCGGTGACAATATAACTCTTGATGTTTATGTAAATTGGTAATATTTTTGTATATGAAGTAAGCTGATGACGGAAAAAAATCGGACTGTTCAAAAAAACAGCCCGATTTTTTTATTATATAATTGCTTTTAGGCAGATTCCTCGCTTTGCTCGGAATGACAAGTGTTTATCCCAATATTTCGGAAATTATATAGTTTGATACAAGAAATCCCTGCGGTGTCAGTATGACACCTGCTTCATCAATATACAGCAATCCCATTTTTTCAAATCTCTTTACATTTAATATATATCTTTCAGGAATATCCATTCCAAATCTCAGTTTAAACAAATCGTTTCTTAATCCCTCGGACAATCTCAATGCAAGCATGATAAATTCATCAATGCTTCCTCCTTGTCCGTCACTTTGGATTTTCATACTGTAAAAATCTTCAAAAGAACGTCCGAAAAAAAATCTTTCTCCGTTAATAAAAGAATGTGCCGATGGTCCTATACCAATATATTCCTTATCATGCCAATATTTTAAATTATGCCTGCTTTTAAAGCCCTTTTTGCAGAAATTGGATATTTCATACTGATAATATCCGTATTCTTTGAGCTTATCAACAGCATACAAATACATTTCCGCCTGTTCGTCATCATCACATATATCAAGACGGTCACGCATTTTATAATAAGGTGTATTCTCCTCTATTTTCAGTATATATGCCGATATATGCTGTACCTCTCTCTCTGCACAAAATTCTATGGACTTTTCAAGACTTTCCCTTGTCTGCATAGGAGTCGCTATCATCAGGTCAAGGGATATATTATCAAATCCTGCTCTTTTAGCCTTGTCTATGCACTGTTCAGCCTGTGAAACATTATGAAGCCTTCCAAGAAGTCTCAGTTCCTCATCATTGGCAGACTGTAATCCTATTGACAGACGGTTCACTCCTGCACAACGCATTTTATCGAAATCAATATCCTGTTTTTCGGGATTAACTTCAACGGTTATCTCGGCATTTTCCGCAAGCTGAAAGGCATTTCTGACTTTCTGAACTATCCTGCATATCCTGTCAGCTCCAATTATGCTCGGTGTTCCTCCGCCAAAATACAGTGTATCTGCCCGACTTTTGAGCCTTTCACCGAATATATCCGTTACCTGACACAGCTTTTCGGTATATATATCAGCCTTTTCCTCGGAAAATCCCACGGAATAAAAATCACAGTACGGACATTTTCTCCTGCAGAACGGGATATGTATATATACTCCTATATCTCCCATCACTTCTGATAATCCTTTCTCAATATAAGAAGCATCTCACTGAAAAATGTTGCCAATGCAGCGATTATCAGTGATATATCAATAGTCATAAATGTCCTGAAAGAGTCTGACAGTGCTTCATAGCTTGGTGAATCGCTCATCACCAAAAACGAAATAAAACCGTTAATATCACCGACCTGCATACCTGTGATAGCGTTATCCAAAATAAATGTCATTATCACATAGCATATCAGCACAAATATTACCGTTCCTGTTATTATCGGTCTTTTCGGCTTATTTATGACACATATCACCAAAACGGACAATACTATGGATATGGTTATTATTATAACTATCGGGTTTATCATATAGTATCACCGTCTTTGCCTGTAAGTTTCCTGAAAAGCATAGCTGTTTTCAATACAGCTATCTGAGTCTTTGCATCAGCTATTTCATTATTAAGCACCATTTCAACGGCTTTACTCAGCGGTATCCTCTCAACATTCAGAAATTCACCTTCATCAAGCCTCTGTTGCTCAAATCTGTCTATCTTACAGAAATACAGGTGTATTATCTCTCCGCAGTATCCCGGTGTGGGATATACCTGTCCCAATGTCATATATTCTTTTCCTATTGCTCCCGTTTCCTCAAGAAGCTCTCTCTTGCCGTTTTCAAGGGGATTCTGTCCCTTTTCGAGCTTACCCGCAGGCAATTCAAGTAAAACCTCCTTATACGGATAACGGAACTGTCTTACAAACAGCAATTCATTGTCCTCAGTCAACGCTGAAACACATACTCCGCCGGGATGTCCGACTACCTCACGCATTGCCGTTGTACCGTCAGGCAATTCAGCCTTTTCAAGCGTCACATGGATAACCTTTCCTTCAAATATATCCTTTTTTTCAACCATTTTTTCAAAAAGCCTCATCTTTAATAATCCCCCAAAAAATTAACGATATGTCAATTATAAACCATATTCACTTCAAAATCAACATTCAAATACACGGAAATCAATTTTTAAAATATAAGCATCCCGATTCTTTGTCTTCGTGATACTTTTGTGACAAAGATCCTTCGCTTTCGCTCAGGATGACATAATTTTATTTTTCTTTTGGAGAAACTTGATTTCCGTGATTCAAATAAAAAATCTCTTGACATATAATATATATAGTGTTATAATACTGTCGAATTAAATATTGTGCTGTCTTCAGGGCGGGGTGCAAGTCCCCACCGGCGGTCAAAGCCCGCTAACAGAATTTTTTTCTGCTGAATCGGTGAGATTCCGATGCCGACGGTATAGTCCGGATGAAAGAAGATATTTTTATACATTTCATGTATGATTCATGCCCTGCTTTTTTGCAAGGGCTTTTTTGTTGACAGCCGAAAATTTATTATTTGGAGGTCTTTTTATGACAAATCAATCATCAAGAAACAAGAGCAATACCACGAAAATCGCCATTACTGCCATGCTTACAGCCGTTGCCGTTGTTTTGCAGTATATTGAATTTCCTATCCCAATCATGCCGCCCTTTATTAAACTTGATTTCTCGGACATTCCCGAACTTATAGGTGCTTTTGTCATAAGTCCTTTATACGGAGTTATTATCTGTCTTTTGAAAAACCTTATTCATCTTCCTTTCGGAAATTCTGCCGGTATAGGCGAATTGGCTAATTTTCTTATGGGAGCTGTCTTTGCGTTTACTGCCGGAATCATATATAAACACAATAAAACAAAGAAAACCGCTCTCATTGCCTGCATCATAGGTGCTTTGGCTATGGCGGCATTCAGCGTTGCAATAAACTATTTTATTGTATATCCTGCTTATGCTGTTGTTCTTTTCAAAGGTTCCTCAGAACCTATCGTCAAAGCATATATGGCTATCCTGCCCGCATCAGACAATATTATAAAATCCCTTTTGATATTCAATTTTCCTTTTACTTTCGTCAAGGGTATTATCTGTGCAATAGTAACAATTCTCATTTACAAGCCACTGTCAAATATATTCGTAAAAATGAATGACAATTTAAATAAAAAACAAAAAGCCGACAAATAAATCCAAACAAAGAAACAGAAGTCCGAGTTATTCAGACTTCTGTTTTTTCTGTTTCATCATCGAGATTCGGAACAGATAATTTTTTTACAGGTATCAATTTATTCTGCTTTTTTCTGAACTGTATTTTTGCCCTGAAGCTGTTATGACATTCGGGACATTCAAAATATGAATAAAACGATTTATTTTTCTGTTCCCAAGGCTCTTTAATATCTGCCCTTGCTCCACAGAGATTACAGTTTATTGTCATAAGACTTTTATCTATCAGGGGATTGTCAATATTATAGATATAGGATGTATGCGACTCAAGATTATCAAAAAATCCTCCGCATTCTATATTCTGTATATATGCCTTCATTGCACCCTTGGAATACAGCTTCTGAAGGCATTTTGCAGACACGATACAGTCTCCGACAGCCCTGTGATGAGGTATATCATCAACATTCAATCCAAGCGTTTCAGCAGCTGCCACAAGACCTATCTGATTTTTACTGCCTATCCCCATCATTTCCTGACAGTAAAGCTGAAGATCGACATATTTTTTTATAAAGTCCACTCCATCGTTTTTAAGATAATACTGACAATTCGAGATAAGAGTCACTATATCGCTTGTACTCCATGACATTATAACACAATTCTTTGCAAACTTCTTGAACTTGCTGTACGCATATGGAAACGGATTACCACGCTTTAATTCATCATTGGTCAATGATGTAAGATCTTTTACTCTTGAACTGAGCTTCTGAGTAAGGTCAGGTCTTACAAGAGTTGAGAACTGTCCGATTATCTGCATATTTTCGTCAAGCTTTATTGCTCCGAATTCGATTATCTCATTGATATAACCGCCGAATTTTCTGCTGTAATTCCCGTTCCATTCAAGATCAAGTATCACATAATTCATACATCAGCCTCCCCTGCTCTGGGCTTTAAGACGCTGCTCCTTATTGAGAATCATTTTTCGCATACGGATAGATTTCGGGGTAACTTCGACCAATTCGTCATCATTGATGAATTCAAGTGATTGTTCAAGACTGAGTATAGTAGGCGGTGTCAGCTTGAGTGCCTCGTCAGAGCCTGCCGCACGGGTATTTGTAACGTGCTTTTTCTTGCAGACATTCACGACCATATCCTCATTTTTTGGATTTGCACCCACTATCATTCCCTCATACACCTCAACACCGGGACCTATGAAAAGTCTTCCTCTGTCCTGAGCCGCAAACAAGCCATATCCTGTACTTTCGCCTGTCTCATGTGCTATGAGCGAACCCTGTGTACGGGACTGTATCTCGCCTTTATAATCCTCGTATCCGTCAAAAATGTGATTCATTATACCGTTTCCGTTTGTATCCGTCATAAATTCGGGACGGTATCCCATAAGTCCCCTTGACGGTATACGGAATTCTATATGAGTAACGCCTGATTCTCTTGTACCCATGTTTATCAATTCGGCTTTTCTTGAGCCGAGCTTTTCCATTATTGCACCGACATAATTATCCGGTACTTCTATCATAAGTAATTCCATTGGTTCCTGAAGCCTTCCGTTGACTTCTTTCATTATTACTTTCGGTCTTGATACCTGAAATTCATAGTTTTGTCTTCTCATTGTTTCGATAAGAATTGACAGATGCAGCTCACCTCTGCCCGATACCTTGAAGGTATCAGCAGAATCCGTTTCTTCTACTCTCATTGCAACATTGGTTTCCACTTCTTTGAAAAGTCTTGCACGGATATTTCTCGAGGTAACATATTTGCCTTCTCTGCCCGCAAACGGACTGTTATTTACCATGAAAAGCATTGAAACTGTCGGTTCATCTATCTTGACGAAGGGCAAAGGCTCCTGATGTTCGGGGTCACACGCTGTTTCACCGATATTAAGGTCTGTTATGCCTGAAACTGCAACTATATCTCCGAGACTTGCAGTTTCGCTTTCAACTCTTTTCAAGCCTTCAAACTGATACAGCTTTGTTATTTTGGCATTTTTCCTGCTTCCGTCATTATGACAGAGTGTGATATTCTGACCGACCTTGCAGCTTCCTCTTTCTACTCTGCCTATGCCTATCCTGCCGACATATTCATCATAGTCTATATTCGAGAACAAAAGCTGCAAAGGACCATTCATATCACCCTGAGGTGCAGGTATCTCCTCAATTATCTTTTCAAACAGCGGTTTCATATCAGTTCCCTGGACATGGGGATCAAGTGAAGCATAGCCTGCCCTGCCCGAAGCATATACAACGGGAAATTCAAGCTGTTCCTCGTCTGCACCGAGCTCTATGAACAGGTCAAGGACTTCATCAACGACTTCCTCAGGTCTTGCTCCGGGACGGTCTATCTTATTTACTACAACGAGAGGTTTTTTACCGAGTGCAAGAGCCTTTTTGAGAACGAATCTTGTCTGTGGCATACAGCCCTCAAACGCATCTACCAAAAGCAATACACCGTCTACCATCATCAGTATTCTTTCAACTTCACCACCAAAATCAGCATGACCTGGAGTATCCACTATATTTATCTTAGTATCCTTGTACATAACAGCAGTATTTTTTGAAAGGATGGTTATTCCTCTTTCCCTTTCAAGATCATTGGAGTCCATAACACGTTCCGCAACAGCCTCATTTGCCCTGAATATACCGCTCTGCAAAAGCAGTTGGTCAACAAGTGTAGTTTTACCGTGGTCAACGTGGGCTATTATTGCTATATTCCTTAAATTTTCTCTCTTATCCATATAAAAAATCCCTCTTATTCCTAATCTTTTAATGCTCATTACATTATAGCACATTGATTCTTAAATTAACAGTCAATTATTAAATTTCTTGCAAAAAGACAAAAAAATCCCCCAAAAGTACTACGCTTTTGGGAGATTTTATTTTTTGTCGGAAAATCAGATAAAATTATCTTTCTTTTCTTCTCAATGACTTGTAGAGACTGAGTGATACAAGACCAGCAGCCATTGCTATTGCAAATATAGCAAATACATTTGTATTGTCACCTGTGCTTACAGGAGTACCTGTTGTGCTGTTGTTTGTTGTATTGCTTGTCTGTGAAGTCTGAGTTGTCTGCTGAGAAGTCTGTGAAGTCTCAGAATTCTGTGAAGTCTGTGATGTCTCGGAAGTCTGTGAAGTCTGGGATGTTTCAGAGGTCTGAGATGTCTGAGGAGTTTCAGAAGTCTGTGACGGATCATCAGAAGGCTTTGAAGGCACATTCATGTTATTTATAAGTTCAAGAACCTTCGGCTCTGTACCTTCCTTGCCTGTGAATACAAAATCAGGCTTGTAATCCTCGGGAGTATTGTCTATTACAGTCTGAGGTACAACCGTATATGTTACAGGCCAAAGCATTTCATCTTCACCGCTTGTATCAAGAAGAACGATTATAACAGACGGTTCTGTCAAAGTAACTTTAACATTGGTCTGACTGTTGTTTGTACGGTCATAATCAGGTTCATAAACACCGTAGCTTTCGCTCCATGTGCTGTCATTGTATGCACGTACTTTGAATTCATAATCACCGGGTTCAAGGACATCTGTTGCACCGCAGTGGAGACCGTTGATTACATCAAGGTCACTTTCATTGAATTCTGCATCATTTACATCAACACCAAAAGATTCTGCAAATTCCTTGAGCATATCTTTGAAGCCTGACAGTTCAATCATCGGATAGTCGGATTTCTGTCCCCAGTCTGTCATGCTGCCTACGATACCGTATTTAACATCAAACGGAAGCGGAATGTCAGGTGTATAGCCTTTTACAAGTACCATTGCGGAAATTCTCGGTACTGTTACAGTGCCTGATACAGTATCAAGCACCCAATCTGCACTTGCAAACTGGTCATTTACATATACATCCCATTCACCTTCGGGGAGTGTTACAACAGTGTCAGTTGAGAGAGGATTGTATATAACAACAATTTCCTCAGCTTCTTCACCGTTTACACCGCCCTTGATGGAATATACAGCAACGCCCTTTTCGGCATTTGTATCATTGAGTGATGTGAATGTAGATTCAACATCCTCTGCACTTGTCATTCTGAGTGCGGGGTGAGCCTTACGGAATTCGATAAGACCTTTGTAATAGTCATATACATTTGAATAATCTTCGAGTCTTGAATAAGTGAGTTCGTTTACGGAATCGGGTGAAGCATAGCTGTTATGCTCATAAGTTCCGTCTGCTTTTGTCTTTGTACGGAGGAATTCCTCACCGCTCATCATGAACGGGATACCCTGAGCTGTCTGAATGATAGCTGCTGCCAGGTTGTTCTGACGAATCTGGTCTTCTTCACTGTCATCACCGTTTGATGAACGAATCTTATCCCACAATGTGAGGTTGTCGTGACAGTCCGCATAGTTGATTATCTGTTCAGGTGACGGACACCATTTCTTTGTGTACTGTACAGTGTTTACAATAGCCTTGTAGTGCTTTGTTTCGCCGTTTACATAGCCTTTTTCCGCTGCGTCAAATACGCTGCCCTTTACCATGTCACGGATAGTATCACTGAAATATGCGATACCCGGTGTAAGAGAAGCATTTGTGTAGTTAGCCATAGGAACGTTCTTTGTAGGAACTGAACCCATGTTCCAGCCTTCGCCGTAGATAACGATGGTCGGATCAATCTCATCAAGTGCTGCACGGACAGCATTCATTGTATTGACATCAAGGATACCCATGAGGTCGAAACGGAAACCATCAAGGTGATATTCGTCTGCCCAGTATCTTACTGAGTCAACGATGAATTTGCTTACCATTGAACGCTCGGAAGCTACATCATTGCCGCAGCCTGATGTATTCTGACCGGGACGG
Source organism: uncultured Ruminococcus sp. (assembly GCA_902800065.1). Lineage (GTDB taxonomy): Bacteria > Bacillota > Clostridia > Oscillospirales > Acutalibacteraceae > UBA1213. The sequence continues at coordinate 111,530 of CADCDE010000002.1, read as the reverse complement.
TAGAAATATCCCGGAACGAGCTGATTGAAGCAGTAGTTAGTGTTATATGTATGGTTGTAAACAACGTCCATGATAACGCCCAGACCTGCATCATGCAAGCCTTTTACCATCTGCTTGTATTCGTTTACTCTTACTTCACCGTGATAAGGATCTGTTGAATAAGAGCCTTCGGGTGCATTGTAGTTTACGGGATCGTAACCCCAGTTGTACTGAGCTTTTGTTGTGAGCTTTGTCTCATCTACCGAACCGTAGTCATAAGACGGAAGAATGTGTACTGATGTAACACCGAGGTCAACAAGGTGGTCAACGCCTGTAGGAGTAAAGCCTTCATTGTTGACAGTTGTTCCTCTTTCCGTGAATGCAAGATACTTGCCCTTGTTTGCCTCGGAAATACCACTGTCCGCACTTACAGAGAAATCTCTTACGTGTACTTCGTATATTTCCATATCTGTAAGATTTTCATAAGTATGTCTTGAATCACTGCTCCAACCATCAGGATCGGTTGAATCGAGGTCAAGTATCATACCTCTTTTACCGTTTACGCCTACTGATTTTGCATAGGGGTCAACGATATCCATGTTTGTTTTGCCTTCAAAATATGCGTTGTAGGTATAGTATTTGCCTTTGAGATCACTGCTTGCAGTAAATACCCATGTACCTTTTACATCTTTCTGCATTTCTGCTGTAAGCTCAGCATCTCCGCCGTTGCCATCTGCATAGATGTTAATTTCAACTTTTTCGGCTGTAGGAGCCCATACACGGAAATTAACAGAATCACCTGAGAATGTTACACCAAGGTCATCACCTGTGTATGTGTAAGCTTCTTCAAATTCCTCGCTTGAAAAATAATCGGGAAGTGCAATAGAAACCTTTACGCCTCTGAATTCAAGGCTGTATTCCTTTGCATAGTCCAGTTCATCATAAAGCTCTATCACACCGGCTGTTGAACCGTCTGAATAAGAGAGCTTTTTCATCTGAAGTGCATTTCCGAGAGGGTTCAGAACCGCAAAATCGAATATGCTTACTTCTTCGGCAGGAATCATAGTGAAATCAAAACTAATCTCTGTTTTTGAAACTGCCTTTGCACTTTTTACCTTAAGGCCCTGAACAGCATTGTCATAGTTTACTGTATAATCGTCAAGCTCTGAGCCTGCAACGCAGTATACATCAACTGTACCTGAAACTACTGAACTGAGGTCAACCGAGCGGTCACCGTCAGGATCCTTTGCACTCCAGTCGGGCTTTCTTACGATAAAGCCAAGGCTTGGAGTAGCTTCTGTGATAGTAATGGTAGCTACTGCACCATCTGCATCACCACTGTCTGTGAAAGCATAGCCGGCACCCTCAAGTCCGTCTGCCCATGCCCACACATCCCAGTCACCGTATGCTCCGTCATCACGAAGATAGTGGATATTTACCGTTGTTGTTTCAGCCGCATTTACGATACCCGGCATAACAAAACAGCTCAATGCCATTATCATTGTGAGAACGACAGCTACGACACTTTTGGAAATTCTTTTAGTGTTCATAGAATTTCTGTCTCCTTCTCTTAATAATCAGCAGTTGGATTTGTCTTTGAAAGACACTGCTGTATTCCTTTTAATTATATCATTTCCGCCTGATAAAATAAACTGCTTTTTGACTTGTATTTATTACAAATTTACAATTTAAAATTCGTATATTTTGCACTAACAAGAGATTTATTTTTTGTTTAGGGTTATTTTTTTACCGAAATATTCCAATTCAAGAATATCACCGTGCATTTTGTAATTCAATATGATAACACCGTAATCATTTGAATTTATAATTATCCTGTCATCTTCTATCATACAATCCTCACTGAAATTCAAATTTTTATCCGATATTTTTATTTTTCCGTCAGAAAATGAGACAGTACCTTTATTTTCCCCTGACACATCCTTTATCTGCCATTGATAAGAAATTATCTCATCCTTTGCATACATGGGCGGTGCTTGTCTGCATGATGATGTCATAATTGCAATAAAAAAACATACCATTATAATGATTCCTTTTCTGAATCCCAATTTCTCCACTCTCCGCTCTCAAAACCATGTTACAAACAATTATGCCTTTTCATTGGGAATTATGTATCAAAAATTTGTCACTTTATTACCGAATATTTGTTAAAACAATGAATTTTGCAAGTTTTGAAAAATTAACTTGCATTTTCAGACGGTATATATTAGAATAATGTAGGTTTTTTAATTGATTTTTGCATTATTTTTTAGGAGGACTTTTACAATGCCAAATTATGCTTCTATGGACAAAAATACTCTCAGTAAGGAGCTTGAAAAACTCCAAGGCTATTATGAAAATTACAAGGCTCAGGGACTTTCCCTCAATATGGCAAGAGGCAAGCCCGGTTCTGCTCAGCTTGATATTTCAAATGATTTACTCTATGCTCTCACTCCCGAAACAAATTTCAAAACCTCAGACTGTCCCGATTGCCGTAACTATGGCGGGCTTGAAGGTATAATCGAAGCAAGACAGCTTTTTGCTGATATTCTCGGTGTAGATGCAAAAAATGTTATGGTGGGCGGCAATTCAAGCCTTAACATGATGTTCGATACCATTGCCTGCATGATGGAAAATGTATGGTGCAATCAGGGAAAACTGAAATTCCTCTGCCCTGTTCCTGGCTATGACAGACACTTTGGAATTACACAATATTTCAATATAGAGATGATAACCGTTCCAATGACAGCAGCAGGTCCCGATATGGACATGATAGAAAAACTTGTCAGCGAGGACAGTTCAATAAAAGGCATTTGGTGTGTGCCTAAATATTCAAATCCCCAGGGAATTACTTATTCAGATGAAACAGTAAGACGTTTTGCTGCTCTTAAACCTGCCGCAAAGGATTTCAGAATAATGTGGGACAATGCGTATATTATCCATGATGTAAGCGATACTCCCGATACTCTCCTTAATATATTTGACGAACTTAAAAAGAACGGCAATGAGGATATGGCTTTTGAGTTCTGCTCAACTTCAAAGATAACCTTCCCAGGTGCAGGTGTCGCTGCTCTTGCAGCTTCCGAAAATAACCTTGCACTCCTCAAAAAACGCTACAATTTCCAGACTATCGGCTATGACAAATTGAATATGCTCCGCCATGTGAACTACTTCAAAAACCTTGACGGTGTACTCTCCCATATGCAGAAACATAAAGCTGTTTTGCAGCCCCGTTTCAATATGGTGACAGATACTCTTGAAAGAGAACTCGGTGAACTTGGCATTGCTCAGTGGACTAAACCTAACGGTGGTTATTTTGTAAGCGTTGATGTAATGGACGGCTGTGCAAAAAGAGTTGTTGCTCTGTGCAAGGAAGCAGGTGTTGTCCTCACAGGTGCAGGTGCTACCTATCCCTACGGCAACGACCCCAAAGACAGCAATATCCGTGTTGCTCCTACTTATCCGCCTATTGATGAACTTGAAACAGCTATGAATGTCTTCTGTGTATGCGTGAAAATCGCTGCTCTTGAAAAACTTGTAAAATAATTTATCCATAATATCAGCCGGGCTTTTTATCAGAAGTCCGGCTCTTTGATTTTTTACAAAAATTCAGTTAATTTTTTGTGCATTTTTATTTTAAAATATCCAAACAGCATACTTTTATGAATATTTATCCTTTTTATATTTCATTTTCAAAAAACTTTTGACATATTTAATTAAAAAATATTTGACTTTTATAGACAAAATATATATAATTAATCTTGATATGTTCGTTTGACGATAAACGGACTAACACTAATATAAACATATTGGAGGATACCGTATGAAAAAAATTGGCAAACCGGTGTTCTTCATCGTATTTGTTCTGATACTCGCTTTGGCATATACATCTATGTTCGGTGTATACGGTGAAAACGGTGACTTTGATGTCACATATATCAAAGGTATCAACGATATTCGATGGGGCATCGACATCAACGGCGGTGTTGAGGCGGTTTTTGCACCCGCTGACGGCATTGACGCTGATGAAACTCAAATGGAAGATGTCAAGGGTATACTTGACTCCCGTCTGGTCGGTCAGAACATCACTGACTATGAAGTTTATCCTGACTATGAACACGACAGGATAACCATTCGTTTCCCGTGGAAATCCGATGAAAAAGACTATGACCCTGATGCTGCTATTGCTGAGCTTGCCTCTACATCAGAGCTTACTTTCAAGGGCGGTACGGAATCATCAGGTGAGGTTCTCCTTACAGGTAAAGATGTAAAACGTGCATATGCTACATATCAGCAAACTAACAATTCATCATCTTCTATGGAATACGTTGTAGGTCTTGAATTCAATGAAGAAGGCAAGGAAAAATTCAAAACGGCTACATCAAATTATGTCGGTCAGCAAATTTCTATCTGGATGGATGATGAACTGCTTTCCGCTCCAAATGTAAACAAAGCTATTGAAGGCGGCAGTGCCGTTATTACCGGCAATTTCACATCAAAGAGTGCTACCGCTCTTGCCAACAAGATAAATGCAGGTGCATTGCCCTTTAAGCTCATAGTTGAAAGCTATGGTACTATAAGCCCATCTCTTGGAAGCAATGCTTTGCAGGCTATGGGCATTGCTGCAATAATCGCTCTTGCTCTTATATGTGCTTTCATGCTTATTATGTACAGACTCCCCGGCTTTATCGCTTTTATAGCTCTTATCGGTCAGTTGTCTATATCAATAATGGCTGTTTCCGGATATTTCACGATATTCCCCAGCTTTACCATGACTATTCCGGGTATTGCAGGTCTTATACTTTCAATCGGTATGGGTGTTGACGCTAATATCATTACTGCTGAAAGAATAAAAGATGAGCTCTGGACAGGCAAAACTCTTGACGGCTGTATCAGAAACGGTACAAAGGGCAGCTTCTCTGCTATCTTTGACGGTAATATCACCGTTATAATCGTTGCCGTTATACTTATACTCGTATTCGGTCCCGCTAATATCCTTTCATCACTGTTCGGCGTTTCAACAACAGGTCTTATATATGCCTTCGGCTATACTCTCCTTGTCGGCGTTATATCCAACTTCATCATGGGCGTTGCCGCTTCAAGACTTATGCTCCGCTCAGCTTCGGGATATAAATTCCTCAGAAACAAAAAATTATATGGAGGTGCTAAGTCATGATGCGACAGAAATTCCATATAGATTTTGTTAAAAATTCAAAAATATTCTTCTGCATTTCTCTCGGCATAATGCTCGTATGCCTCATTCTCAACCTTGTACTTCTTCCGACTATCGTTGATATCCAGTTCACAGGCGGTACTATAATCAAATACAATTTTGGCGGTGAACCATCTCATGCCGAGATTGAAAAAACTGTCACGGAAACTCTCAAGGGCATTGATACTCTCAAAAATGAAAAAGTGGATTTTTCATACAGTGAGAATCTTGCCGCAAATGCTGATGACAGTACAAAACATATCATCTCTCTCCAGTTCACAGGCAACAAGGCTGTATCTATCGAACATAAGCAGGCTATCACAGATGCACTTCAGAAAGCCTATCCTGACAACAGTTTCGCTGAGGAATCCTCTACTGCTGTTGATGCTTCAAAGGGTGCGAACTTCTTCCTGAAATGTATAATAGCCGTTATACTTGCCGCTGTACTTATGATATTCTATGTAGCAATACGCTTCAGAAAAATAGGCGGTCTTTCAGCCGGTGTAATGGCTGTCGTTGCACTTATACATGACCTTATTATAGTTTACTTTACCTTTGCGATTTTCCGTATGCCTCTTAATGACAACTTTATCGCTGTTGTACTCATGATACTCGGTTACTCACTCAACGATACAATCGTCATCTATGACCGTGTCCGTGAAAACAGAAGAAAATCAGGTCCCAAAACTACTACTGCCGAGCTCGTAAACAGCAGTCTTAACCAGTGCCTTACAAGAACTATCTGCACTTCTATCACGACAATTATCGCAATAGGCTCTGTTCTTGTAGTTTCTCTCATCTATGGAATAAGCTCGATTATCAGCTTTGCACTTCCAATGATGATTGGTCTTATTTCAGGTTCATACTCATCTCTCTGCATTGCCGCTCCCCTCTGGGTAATATGGAAAAACCATCAGGCAAAGAAAAAAGCTGAGAAAAAGAAAAACGGTACTTCCGATAAGACAAAGAAAGATAAGAAAACCAAAAAAGAAGACAAGAAAGACCTTACAAAAAAAGAAGAGGATACTTCCTCTGAAACATGATAATTATAACATGGTCAGGAATAAAAAATTCCTGACCTGTTTTTTTTGCTTTTTTTTACTAAAAGCTATGGTTTTTTGACAATTATTATGTTATAATTACCTTGTAAATTTTTTTATAAAAGGAGATAATCTTTATGCAGAATATCTGGCATGATATGGATTCATCAAGAATCAATCCTGATAATTTTATGGTCGTTATCGAGATACCAAAAGGCAGTAAAACAAAATATGAACTCGACAAACAAAGCGGTCTTCTCAAGCTCGACCGTATACTCCACACCTCTACACATTACCCTGCAAACTATGGCTTTATCCCCCGTACATATGCTGATGACCTTGATCCGCTTGATGTCCTTGTCCTCTGCTCCGAATCAATAGTTCCGCTCACACTTATCCAGTGCTATCCCATAGGCGTAATCACCATGCTCGACAATGGAAGAAATGACGAAAAAATAATCGCTATTCCTTTCAATGATCCTACCTACAACGAATATACCGATATTTCCGAACTTCCCAAGCATATCTTCGAGGAAATGACACACTTCTTCACCGTATATAAGGCTCTCGAAAACAAGGAAACTGTTGTTGATGAAGTCAAGGGCAAGCCTGAAGCACTCGCTATCATAGAAGCTACCATCAAAAACTACAAGGAGAAATTCGGCTCTGTATGAACAACGGTAATAAAAAGGAAAACACAAAGGAAGTAAAGGTAATAAATGCTCCCAAAAGGAAACGTCCTCTCGCAACTCCATCATATATCATACGAATTTGCCTTATAATATGCTTTGTTCTGTGTATACTTCTATTAAGCTCACCTTTTCTCAGAGCAAAGCTGTATATCACCGATGATCTTGAAATAACTACTGCTGCAAGCGAAGCATACAACGGCTCACCATCTCAGGAGGAGCTTGACAATGCCGAAAAGGAACTGCAGGCTGCTTTTGATTCACTTGAAAAAATAGAAAAAAAGAAAAGCGATTCCTCCGAACTGCCTGTTTCAGAGACAAATGTCATGGCTCTTGATTCGGCTAATTTCGAGTGGTCGTATACAGTTTCAAGAAATGTCGATCCAAAGCCTCTTGCCGAGCTTATCGACAAAGTGAGAACTCTTGATAAACGTCCGTATACCTCGGAATCAGTAAAGAAACTTAACAATGCTTTACTCAAAGGTCAGAAACTTCTCCGTGCAGATGTCGTAGTTTCACAGAGTGTCCTTCAGATGCTTCTCGGCGGTGCAATAGGAGAATCTCTTGGCAATGTCAAAAGTCTTGGCAACACTATCTCACATTCAATTTTTGCCATGATACTTGCAGGTATACCGTTTGTCTGCTTTATTGTACTGTGCTTCGACAAGAGAAGCCATCTCAAGCACATTGTCTGCATGGTAGGAGCAATAATATGTCTTGCAATAATATTTGCCGTTCTTTATCCGTTTGTCGGAAGGGGTGCTGTCCTCACCATATTACTCTATATAATGATATTCATTCTCAACCTTGCAAGCATATATGCCAAGCAACAAGAGGATTATATCATTAAAAATCCTGACAAAGAACCCGAATTTACAGAGAAACACCCTCACTTTGTCAAGGCTCTCATCAATTACAAGGCATTTGTAAAATATGCCGCTGAACCTAATATCAAACCAAAAAAGAAAAAGAAAAAATAATTATTTGCTGCCTGTCAGCAAAAATATATAACAAAGGAGTTATCCAAAAATGTCTGCTATTGAAATCACAAGTCAGAATTTTGATAAGGAAGTTTTACAGTCATCCGTACCTGTACTGCTCGATTTCTGGGCTTCATGGTGCGGTCCGTGCAGAATGCTCTCACCTGTTGTCGAGGAAATTTCCAATGAACATTCCAACATCAAGGTCGGCAAGATAAATGTTGATGAACAATCTGAGCTTGCACAAAAATTCGGAATTATGAGCATCCCTACTCTCATGGTATTCAAAAACGGTAAAAACATTGATACAAGAGTCGGTGTAAGACCTAAATCAGATATCCTTGCAATGCTCGGTCTTTGATGACAAAATCAAAAAAGCGACTGAATTTTATTTCAGCCGCTTTTATTTTTATTTGATACCTTTGTCATTCTGAAAACACAAAATGCTGAAGAATCTTTCAAAATGTTTCGCTTGTGAAAGATTCCTCGCTTCGCTCGGAATGACATAAGAAAATTATTTGCCCAATTCCTCTGCTCTCTTTGTGCAGGCTGCCATTGCATCTGCTATTATCTGTGATACATTGTTATCATTGAGAACCTTTACAGCCTCTATTGTAGTACCGCCCTTTGAGCATACTTTGTCAATAAGCTCATCAGGAGTATTTCCGCTTGAACGGAGCATTGCCGCACTGCCCTCAAATGTCTTGCTCACGAGATTCAAGGCAACATCCTTGTCAATACCAACGGAAACTGCATAATCTATCATTGCCTTGGCAAAAAGATATACATATGCAGGACTGCTTCCGTTTACTGCTATCACTGCATTCATCTTATCTTCATCTATAACTGCAACCTCGCCTGAATTTGCGAACATATCATAAACTTCCTCGAAATCTTCATCAGATATATTCTCAGAACGGCACATTGCTGTTGCACCCTTTCCCAAAAGCAATGGTGTATTCGGCATAACCCTTACCATTGGACAGTCAACGCCCAAGCCTTTTCTTACATACTCTATAGAAATTCCTGCTGCTATCGTTACAAATACCTTACTTTCGGTTACAGCCGACTTTATTTCCTCGAGCACCTCATCATAATTCTGCGGCTTTACTGCCAAAACTATTATATCACACTTTTCAACGAGTTCCTCTGACATATATACGATATTAACACCCATGTCAGCCATCTTCTTAAGCTGCCTTACATTGCAGTCATAGACATATATCTCACTTACCAGCTTACCTGCGTTCAAAAGACCTTTGACTATCGCATTAGCCATGTTTCCGGCCCCTATAAAGCCTATCTTCTTTCCCTCGGCAATATTCGATATACCCGTTGATATCCCTGTGGATATATTGTTGACAATATTACCCATAAATTTCTTTGCCTCTTTCAAATCATCACTAAACATTTTTTTAACACCTCATTTTTTAATTGAACAGAACATCAATAGCTTCAAAAATATTTCCACTCATTATAGGATAGGTTGCCAAAAGCTCTCCCTTTATTTCAGGAGAAATATTCGTATGCAGATACAGCGAATCAAGTCCTGCATTGTGTGCACCTTTTATATCCGTGATATAATCATTACCTATCATAATGCTTTCCTTCGGATCAAGACCATGCTTCTGAAGTATATGCTGATAGAATTTTATATCGGGCTTTGCACAACCCATATCAGATGATATTATAACATCTTCAAATTCATCATATATTCCAACCATGCGAATCTCAGGTTCAGTGAATATCCTTTGCGCATTTGACAGCAAATATGCTTTTCCGCCTGTGGAATGTATTTTCTCGAATAATTCATGAACTCCGTCATATAATTTTATGTACTTCAATGATAATGCCCTGAATGTCATACCTGTTTCCTTGGCAAGCTCCATTGAGCATTCTACGCCCTTTTCGGTGAACATTTTCTGAAATACATACTCTATCTGGGGTTCGGGATTAGTAGTATATTTTTCCTTGGGTATAGCCTCTATCTGCTCCTTCAGATATGTATAATAAGCCTTTTTGAGTTCGCCCGGAGTATATATTGCCCCATGCATGGAATATATCACGGACATATTTTTCCAAAGACTCGCTTTCCATTCATTCGTATTGATATCGACCAAAGTTCCATACAAATCAAAAATATAATTTTTATACACAGCAAGACCTCCTGTTTTTTTAATTATATTTTAATACATTATGAAAATTTATGCAATAAAAATTCAATAATTTCTTTTGACAAAATTATATCTAAAATTATTGTAACAAATTTATTTATGTGATATAATCTTATAATAACCGATAAAGGAGAAATTTCTCTATGAAAAAATCTATTATTTTATTATTTGCAGTATTATTATCTTTATTAATTACCTCATGCCATAAAAACGACACTGAACCCTCTCAGATTTCCGCAACTGTTTCTGAAACGGTTACAGAAGAATCTTCAAAACAGGTTTCAGAGAAATCCCGCATATCCTCCAAGCCTGCCGAAAGTTCAGCGGAATCCTCACAGCAGTCATCACAGGTCAGCAGACTTTCTGACAATGCCTCGAAAATCTCCGATTACTCCAAAAAGATAATCGAAAAGACCATTGACACAAATGAACTCGGCCAACAAACAAAATCTGCCATTGACAATGTTCTACAAAATGAAGATATATATATCAATGCAAACGGAAATATCGCATTATTCACGGGAGTAAGCATTTCCTTCAATGCTGAAATGGCACGAAATGACGGCAATATCATGGAAAAATTTACTGTCGGTGAAAACTCTGTTAAAATAATACAAAATCAAGACGGAACATTTCTCATTGATGACAAAAACAAAACTGTTTCAAAAACAGGCGGTGCATATTCTCCCGATAACCTGCCCGAAATCAAAGATACGGAAACAGACTATACACAAAATGACTTCGCCAATCAAATAATCTCCTATATGTCATCAAGTTTCGGTCTGAAATCTCTCAAATACACCAAAAACGGCTCTGAAAACTACAACGGAAAAAATTACAGCTTTGATGAATACAGTGCAGATGACAAGACTATCAAAGTATATTTTGAAAATGATATGCCTGTCTATATAGTAAGCCTTGATGAAAACAACAAAAAATCTGTTATAGAAATATCTTCAATTTCATCATCTCCCGACAACAGCTTATTTATTGTCCCCGAAAACTACACAATGACACAAGAATAAAAAATACGGTGCGGAAATCACTCCGTACCGTATTTTTTATAATATTTCAATTTTAAAAATCAGATACCCCGTCATTCCGAACGCAGTGAGGAATCTTGGAAAGATTCTTCGTCACTTCGTTTCTCAAAATTACAAATTAAATCATATTTTTATAGTACTTCCACGCAAGTATCCTTGTCACTGCATGGTCGATAAGGCTTTCATCAAGTGTTCCGTCACTGACAGCCTCTTTTATTGAAGCAACAGCATCTGCAATCATTGTATCTCCTATCGTCAGCATATCATTTCCTGCAAGTATCGCTGTAACTGCCGGTGATGTGCCGTTTGTATACTCCGTTATAGCGTCCATTTCAAGGTCATCTGTTACGGATATTCCGGTAAATCCCAAATCATTTCTTAAAATCTCATGAACTTTCGGTGAAAGTGATGCAGGCTTTGAACTGTCCATGCAATTTACTATATTATGGCTCACCATTACCAAATGTGCATTTTCTTTTATACCTGCCTCAAAAGGCTTGAAATCATTTTCCACGAATGTTGAGTAATCCCTTTCATCTATGGCTATTCCTGTGTGTGTATCAACATTATTGCCATATCCAGGGAAATGCTTAAGTGTCGCTGAAACACCGTTGCTTTGTGCTATTTTCGTGAACTCGCTGACAAACTCACATACAGTTTCAGTATCCTGTCCTATTGAACGGTAATACATGAAATCATCTTCATCAAGGGATATATCGCATACAGGAGCAAAATTTACATCTATATCAAAAGATTTGACCATTTCGGCAAGCTCCTGTGCCTTTTCCTTCACCAATTCCATTCCGCCCTGTTCAAAAATATCTCTTGGTGACTCGAATTCCTCATCATACAACGCTGATTTACTGCTTATTCTTACAACTGTTCCGCCTTCCTCGTCAACGGATATTGTCATGGGAATATCCTGTGAATTTATGTATGAATCTATGTTGTCAATAACTTCTTCCCTGCTTTTATCTGCAAAATCCCTTCCGAAAAGAACGTATCCTCCCAAGTGATATTCCTGTGCAAAACCTACTGCATCATATTCAGGACATCTTGCATAAAACATCTGTCCTATCTTCTCATCAAGTGTCATTGACTTCATCTTATCATAAGCTATTTGATAATACTCCGAGAAAATACCGTTATCCTGCCATTCTGACGGAAAAATTTTATCATCTTCACTTGGTTGAGAAACAACCGTTTCGGAAATTTCCTCTGATTTTTGAACACTTTCCTCTGATTTTTCAGCAATGCTTTCCTGAGATGACTGCACAGAGCTTTCGGGTGAAGATATAACAGGCGGTATATGATATACTGTGCATGATGAGAACGACAAAATCAATGCCGCTGTTAATAAACTTAAACTTGCTTTCCTTTTCATAATTTTTCTACTCCTTTAAAAAATCGTTTCAATAATATTCAAGCCTATCTGATTTGCCGTTTTATAAGCAAATTCAACTTTTCCGTCAAATACTTGGTGCGGTTCATGGCAGTCCGAGCCTACTAAAACACGAATATTTGTCTTTTTTACCATATTCCAAAATCTTACATCGGGATATGGATAACGCTTTCCGTCAGGATATATTGTTTCTCCACGCCTGTAACCGTTGGCATTGAACTCCAAAACAACATTATATTTTTCCGCACTCTCGATTATCATTTCAGCAGCTTTCTGACAATTATCGTCCCATGCAAATTTATTCATAAGCATAAGGTCGGGATGTGCTATGATATTGAACAGACCTGTCTTTATGCCATCACATACCCCATTTGCATAATCAAGATAATCTTTCGTTGACTGTGCAAAGTAAATATTTTTTATATCCCCGTCAGGCAATGTATACATATGCTCTCCCAATATCAGATAATCCAGCTTATACACATCAAAAAGCTGTTTGTAATAATCCTCATACATCGGGTGATATTCTATTTCAAGTCCCTTGAAAAGCTGTATATTATCATATTTAACGTTAAGTCTGTCGATAGTTTCAAGATAATCCCTCAATTCCGAAAACGGCATACGCAAGCCGAAATCCTTATCGGGAAAAGGTGCATGGTCTGAAAAACCAAGCTGTTGTACATTTCGTTTAACGGCTTCAACAACATAATCTTCTTCATCACCGAATGCGTGGAGACATCTTTGTGTATGTGTGTGAAAATTCGTTCTCAAAATATTACCCCCCTGTTTTTTATATATTCTAACACATATTTTTTTAAAATACAACTCTTGACAAAATAATGATATATGTATATAATGATATTATCAAATAATTACTAACAGGTGATAGAATGGAAATAAGAGATACAAACGGACTTACAGAAAAAGAATTTTTGGCTCAATACAGACCCGGTGACTATGAAAGACCATCTGTTGCAACCGATATGGTCATATTTACCGCAAAAGCCTGCCAAGAGGATAATTACAGAAAGCTCCCAAAGAAAAAATTACAGATACTTCTCATAAAAAGAGGTGGTCATCCTTATATCAATACATGGGCTCTGCCGGGCGGATTTGTGAATCCAGATGAAACTACCGAACAGGCTGCCAAAAGAGAGCTTATTGAAGAAACAGGCATTGATAATATCTATCTTGAACAGCTTTATACTTTCAGTGATCCTCACCGTGATCCGAGAATGTGGGTGATGAGCTGTGCTTATATGGCTCTCGTGGACAGTGAAAAAATAAATGTCTCAGCAGGTGATGATGCCAAAAGTGCGGAATGGTTCGATGTCAGCCTTAAAACTGAACATACAGACATAAATGAAACAGCAAACGGCTTCATAAGCGTTACGGACTATATATTGTCACTTCAAAAGGATAATGAACTGCTCAATGCAAAAGTAAGGCTGACAAAAACAAGGACTGACAGCGGTATTGACACAAAATATGAAATAATATCAAGCAACGGTCTTGCATTTGACCATGCAAAGATAATAACATTTGCTGTCCTCAGGCTCAGAGGAAAGGTAACTTATACAGATATTGCTCTAAACCTTGTCCCCGAATACTTTACTCTGACTGAATTACAGCAGATATATGAAATAATTCTTGATAAGGAGCTTCTCAAGGCTCCGTTTAGAAGAAAATATTCGATACTTGCCGAGGAAACAGATATGTTTTCAAAATATGCAGGTCACAGACCTTCACAACTTTTCAGAAAAAAATGGCTTACAGAATAAGGAGATGACATTTTATGAAAATACTTGTAGTTGAAGATGAAATAGGACTTGCCGATGCTATCGGGGCTATCCTCCAAAAAGAAAAATATACAGTCGATATCGCCAATGACGGTAAGGCAGGTCTTGAAAATGCACTTACCGATGAATATGACTGTATAATCCTCGATATCATGCTCCCGAAAATGAACGGCTTAGATGTACTTACATATCTGCGTGTCAAGGACATTGAAACTCCTGTTCTGCTCCTCACGGCAAAATCCGAGATAGATGATAAGATAAGGGGGCTTGACTGCGGTGCTGATGACTACCTCACAAAGCCTTTCTCAACAGGCGAGCTTTTGGCGAGAATAAGGGCTATGACTCGAAGAAAGGGAATTACAGTTGACATAAATCCCAAATTCGGTGACATAACACTCGATTTAAAAAAAGGCGAAATAATATGCGGTACAAATTCCATTGTCCTCGGAAGAAAGGAATTTCAGATGATGGAGCTTCTCATGTCAAATTCGGGACAGATAGTTACAAAAGAGGATTTTGTCAGGAAAATATGGGGCTATGATGATGACAGTGAATATAACAATGTCGAGGTATATATCTCATTTTTACGCAAAAAACTTCAGACGCTTCATTCAAATGTCCAAATAAAGACCAGAAGAAGTATCGGATATTGTCTGGAAGGTGAAAAATTTTAAATGATACGAAAATTACGAATAAAAATATCAGTCATCCTTTCAGTTGTTCTGACAATAGTAATAGTCGGTGTTATGATAACCATAAATTTCATTGAACACTCCAACAATCATACACAGATAAGCGAAAGATTACTCAAAATAGCCTATAATGACGGTGTTATCCCCAAAGAATACCGTAATCCCAATAAAAACAGTGATTCGGGCTATATAGATACATTTTCCGTTCTCATTGACGGTGCTTATAATCTCATAGGCATATATGCAGGACGTACAGATGTTATCTCCCAGGAAGAATATATAGAATATGCTAATGAAGCTATAAATTCCCATGAGAAAACAGGGGAAATAGACAATTATGCCTATCTTTCCGAGTTCAAATCCTACGGCAAAATTATAGTATTCCTTGACATAAGCCAATATAACAGCTCAGAAAAAAATCTTCTTATAACATCTTTAATAATGGGCATAGTCGTAATAATGCTGTTTATAATAATATCAATAACATTATCATTCTGGCTCGTCAGACCTGTCAAGGAAAACTTTGAAAAACAGAAAAGGTTTATCTCCGATGCAAGCCATGAATTAAAAACTCCCCTTGCAGTAATATGTGCCAATACAGATGTACTTGAAAGTGAGATAGGCGAAAACAAATGGCTTTCATATATCCGCCTTGAATCAAAAAGAATGAGCGAGCTGGTCAATGAACTCCTATGTCTTGCAAGACTTGATGATAAAAGCGGTCATCAGCTTGTCATGACACAGATAAATTTAAGCGACCTTGTACTCTCCGTTTCACTTCCGTTTGAAAGCACTGTCTTTGAAATGGGAAAAAAATTTGATGTTGATGTACAACCAGATATCATGTGCAAGGGCGATGAAAGTTCCCTGAAACATATAATCACCATACTCATTGATAATGCTGTCAAATACTCTGATGAACACGGTAAAATATCAGTAAAGCTCCATAAACAGTCCAATAAAAATATAATTGAAGTATATAACACGGGCGAAGGTATAAAGCCTGAAAATATCTTGAAAATATTTGAAAGATTTTTCAGGCAGGATGAATCCCGCAACAGTAAAACAGGCGGTTACGGTCTCGGACTTCCAATTGCCAAATCAAGTGTTGAAGCTCACGGAGGTAAAATATCCGTTCAGAGTGAATACGGCAAATGGGCTAAATTCACCGTCACATTACCGTGATATTTCAGCAGAGATATTCCCTTATCTCTGCTGTTTTTTTATTCACAACGGCTTTTTTCACTGCATAAAATATTAATAAAAAAATCAATGAGGTGAATTATTATGGATAAGCCTCTTATAATGGTGTCATCTGTCACTTATGCAATGAAAGGCAAACAAATTCTCAGCAGTGCCGGTATTCGTGCCGAAATTGAGAGAACTCCCAAAAGAGACGTCAAAAATGCCTGCGGATACAGTCTTTATGTTCCAAAAGACACTGATGAGGCGGAAAAAATTTTAAAAGAAAATAATATAAAAATAATAGGTCGTGCCGAAAGGGTGAATAAAAATTGATATATCTCGATAATTCGGCTACGACTTATCCCAAGCCTTTGAAGGTACGTCAGGCAGTAGCCTCTGCTATGCAGAATTCAGCAAATCCGGGCAGAGGCGGCTATGACCTTGCCATGAGAGCCTCCGAGGAAATTTTCAGGACAAGAAAAACGGCTGCTGATTTTTTCGGCTTCCCAAAGGAAGAAAATATCATTTTCACACTCAACTGCACCTCTGCACTCAATACTGTAATGAAAGGAATTCTCAAAAGCGGTGACCATGTTGTTGTTTCATCAATGGAGCATAATGCTGTTATGCGTCCCTTGCAGAAGCTCACTGAAAAAGGCATCTCATATACGATAGCCGATGTATTCCCATGCGACAACGATAAGACTGTCGATTCTTTCAGGAATGCCATTAACGCAAAGACAAAAATGATAATATGCACCCATGCTTCAAATGTATGGGGAATAAAACTTCCTGTTGAAAGAATTTCCGCTCTTGCACATGAATACGGCGTTTTATTCACGCTCGATGCCGCTCAGAGTGCAGGTATCGTTCCCATAAATTTAAGTATACAAAATAATATAGATTTTCTGTGTACGGCAGGTCATAAGGGACTTTACGGTCCTATGGGTACGGGTACGCTTATAATATGCGGCAATACCGTTCCTTCACCTCTCATTGAAGGCGGTACAGGCAGCAATTCAATGTCCTTTGAACAGCCCTCAGACCTTCCCGACAGGCTCGAAAGCGGTACTCCCAATTACAGCGGTATTGTGGGACTTCGTGCAGGAATGGATTTTGTATCATCCCATAAAATAGAAAATATTTCCAAGCATGAATTCAGACTCATAAAATATCTTTACAGGGAATTATCCAAAATATCAAAAGTAAAATTATATCTTCCCGAACCCTCCGAGGACTATTTTGTCCCGTTATTATCCTTCAATATCAGCGATATGGACAGTGAAGATGTTTCCTCAAGGCTCAATAAAAAAGGTATTGCCGTAAGGGCAGGTCTGCAGTGCAGTCCACTTGCACACAAGTCAATGGATACCCTCCAGACAGGTGCTGTCAGAATATCACCGTCAGTAATGACGAGACAATATGATATCGACTATCTTATTTCTGTAATAAAAAAAATATAGACTCATGAGAACGGAATATTTTTTCCGTTCTCAATGTTTTTTCAGGAAAACATAAAAAAACAGTTGAATAAATTCTGCAATGTGTTAAAATATAATTATTACAACGTGAGTTCGATGAAAACGGAAAGTTATTATACTGTCATTCTGAGGAGCGACAGCGACGAAGAATCTTCCCAAGATTCCTCACTGCGTTCGGAATGACATATTTAATTTCATCATTGTTAGAATATTTTTAATTTACATCGAACTCACGTTATTACAACAAAGGAGGCAGAATTAATTTGTGGTCTGTAATAGTTGATGTATATAACTGGTTCACTGCGTTGATGCTCAGTTTCAGGGCTACCGATGTACTCGATATAGCAGCAGTTTCCTTTATTATATACAATGTTATAAAAATTGCCCGTGAAACAAGAGCCGAACAGCTTCTCAAGGGAATTTTCATTCTGCTTGTGGCATTCTCACTGTCACAGATATTCAATCTGAAAATGCTCAATGCACTCTTTACATCTTTCTTCCAGTTCTCCATGCTTGCTGTACTTATCGTCTTCCAGCCTGAACTCAGAAGTGCCCTTGAACATATCGGCAGAAGCAAGATTGCACGATACTGGAAGGTCTTTTCTTCCTCTGACGATAACGAGGAAAATCATGTCAAGCAAATAAAACGAACCATCAACTGTGTCGTTGAAACGGCAAACAATTTCCAGAAATCAAAAACAGGTGCACTGATGGTCTTTGAAAGACAGACAAAACTCGGTGATATCATCGACACAGGCACTATCGTAAATGCAGAACCCTCTGTCCCTATCATCGGAAATATATTCTTCAACAAGGCTCCGCTCCATGACGGTGCAATGATCATCAGAGACGGCAAAATATATGCCGCCGGCTGTATACTTCCATTGACCAAAAATAACAACAGTGTCAGCGTTGACCTCGGTACACGCCATCGCGCCGCTCTCGGACTCAGTGAAAACAGTGATGCTGTTATAGTCGTTGTTTCTGAAGAAACAGGCACTATCTCTGTTGTACTCAACGGTGTCATATCAAGGGATTATACAAGAGAATCCCTCAATATCACTCTTGAGGAATTATTGGTACCCAAGCCATCAGAAAAAACCGAGAGGATACCCATAATCCCCGTAATAAAGAAAGGCAAGAAAAATGAGAAAGAAAATAAGTAATTTCAGACTCGGCAAGCTCTTTTATAACAATAAATTTGTTATGGGGCTCTCGATACTTTTAGCTTTTATATTCTGGCTCTATGTTTCCTCGACAACTCAGGAGGATTCCGTTTTTACCGTGACAGATATCCCCATAAGTCTTCCTGAGCTTACTCATGAACTCAAATATTTCAATACTCAGGATATCAAGGCAGAAGTCAGAATTTCAGGCAATGCACTTGTTGTTGCGACTGTTACAAGTGATGATATATATATAACCGCCAGTGATACGAGCTTTATAACATCTCCCGGAAACTATACCCTTGACCTCGTTCCGAAAAAGAGCGGTATGAAAAAGGATTATACCTTCGATTCAAGCCCGTCTCCTTCAAGCATGAACGTATATGTTGACAGGCAGGCAGAGCCCCGTGAGATAGAAATAACAGATAAAATAAAAGTATCCTCAGTTGATGAAAATTCCTATGCCTCTACAACTCTCCTCTCTCAGCAGACTGTAAAGGTTTCGGGAGCCGAATCTGTTGTAAACAGCATCGCTCAGGTATGTGCGGAATATGAATTCAAATCTACTCTCTCCCAAACTACCGTTGTCACTGCTCCGCTTGTATTCTATGACAGTTCCGGAAATAAAGTCGACACACGTTATATCACTTATGACACTGCAAAAGTAGATGCTACCATTCCCATACTTAAACTTGTTACAGTAGGCATAACGCCTTCCATCACAAATATGCCCGATACCCTGAATATCTCGGATAAAATAAATGTCGAACCCGGTACAATAAAGCTCGCTGTTCCAAACAATTCAAGCAATATAACAGAAGTCTCAACTGAAAATATAGATTTCTCAAAGGTAGACCTGTCCAATAATAAGTTTGAAGTAGGTCTTTCGACACCATCAGGAAGCAAAAATATAAATGGAATTGAAAAAGCCACCGTTACATTTGATACCTCGGATATGGAAACAAAAACCCTTACTGTCACCAATTTCAATGTAATCAACGAAGGTGATGACCAGACCACATCCGTTTCAACACAATCTCTCAATGTCACCCTCATTGGTTCAAAAGACCAGCTTTCATCAATCACATCCTCGAATATAACCGCTGTTATAGATATGTCTGCAAAAGCTCAGAATTTTATCGGAATGGCTGAGATGCCCGTATCCATCAAGATAAACAGCAAATTCAATAGCTGCTGGGCTTACGGCTCGTATACTGTCAATGTCACATCCTCACGAAAATCGGAAACAAGCCAATGATTACGAAAAGCCGCTGTTTGCAACAAACAGCGGCTTTTTTCATGCAAAAAATAAAAACCGACACAGAAAATAAATAACTGTGTCGGATAATTTTTATGTTAAATCGGATAAAAATATCCATCGGCATCCGCAAAATACATCTCAGGAATTGCCGCCTCTCGACGGCAAAACGGATAATTATTATCCTGACCTGATGTTGCGAAATTAAACTGAAGCGTTGAGCTTGCGAGCCAAAGATGACTTTTTTCTTGAAGCCGTATTCTTTTTGAGAATACCCTTTGAAGCTGCCTGATCAATCTTTTTGATAGCAACTCTTACAGCCTGCTCTTTATCTGCAGCATTTGCTTCAACAGCAGCCTCAGCTTTCTTGAGAGTTGTTTTCAGATTGCTCTTTACGATTTTATTTGCAGCTGTCTTTGCAGCAGCAACCTTTACACGCTTTTTTGCTGATTTAATGTTCGGCATGATACTGACACCTCCTCTTTTCACCTGCGTACAGTTTATTATAACAACATTTACTGCAAATTTCAAGTGTTTTTGCAAAAAAATTATTATAAAAATTATATATTGAAAAATTGACTGTTATATGTTAATATTTTCTTTGGCGGAAAGGAGGATATTTTGAAATGGCAGGGTTTTCGGGCTGTGAAAGCTGTTCTAATTATGTCTATAACGAAGATTTTGAATTTTACGAATGTCTTGTAAATCTTGATGAGGACGAATATGCCAAATTACTTTCGGGAAATATGTCGTATTGTCCTTATTACAGTCCAGATGACGAATACAAGATTGTTCGCAAACAAATGTAAAAAAAAGGAGTTTTTTATGAAATTTATTCTTTATGCCATTTACGGCTGTATTATCGGTGTTGCAAATATAATCCCGGGTGTCAGCGGAGGCACTATGGCTGTCATCCTCAACATCTATGACAAGCTCATTGATTCCGTTATCAATATCAAAAAGCATTTAAAGGAAAGTCTCTTATTTCTTATTCCTGTTGCCGTGGGCGGTGGTTTGGGCATATTCGGCTTTGCAAAGCTGCTCAAATATCTCCTTGAATATTTCCCTATGCCTACATATTTCTTTTTCATAGGACTTATTCTCGGAACTGCTCCTATGATATTCGGCAAGGTTCTCCAGACAAAAGACGGTAAGAAAAAATTTAACGGCTATTCAATAATTCCGTTTATTATTTTCTTCGGAATAATGATAGCTTTGTCATTCTTCAACACAGAAAACGCTTCAACCACTCAGATACAGCTTGACCTCATCAACTGGATATATCTTTTCTTCGGCTCGGCACTTGCAGCTATGTGTATGATAATCCCCGGAGTCAGCGGTTCAATGATACTTATGATACTCGGATTATATTCTACCGTTCTCGGAGCAATAGCCGATATCCTCAAAAATTTCTCAGGCAGCATTATGATACTGATACCTGCAGGACTTGGAATAATACTTGGTCTTCTTGGCGGAGCAAAACTCATTGACATTTGCCTGAAGAAATTCCCTCAAATGACCTTTGCAGCAATTCTCGGATTGATGCTTGGCTCTCTCCTCCAGATATACAACAATTCAGGCTTTCAGTTCAATATTCAGGGCATTGTCGCTGTATTCACACTTATACTCGGATTTGCCGTTTCGTTCATTTTGGGAAATGACAAAATAAAAGAAAAATTTTTAAAGAAAAAGGAAAAATGAAGCAAATTAAAATACCGCCATTCATACATTGAATGACGGTATTATTTTTTAACGTGAGTTCGATATAGCTGAAAAATATTCCGACAATGATGAAATGAAGTATGTCATTCTGAATGCAGTGAGGAATCTTCAAAAGATTCTTCGTCGCTGTCGCTCCTCAGAATGACAGTATAATAATTTTTCGTTTTCATCGAACTCACGTTTTTTATTTACTGGAATTCAAGCAGCGGATCGTAGGTCATACCATTATAACGCAGTTCAAAATGAAGATGCGGTCCTGTTGAATATCCCGTTGTTCCGACAAAGCCTATGACCTGTCCTGCCTGCACCTCATCGCCGACATCCACTGCAAGTCCCGAAAGATGAGCATAAACAGATACCTTTCCGTTCAGGTGGTCAATCATTATATAGTTTCCGTAGCCGCCTCCGCAGCCGCAGCTTGCTTCCTTGCCGTAATCATGCGGACAAGTGGTATTCACCGAAAATACGATGCCCGGAGCACAGGCTATTACATTTGCACCGTATATTCCTCCTCCGGCTATATCTATCGCACCATGTATGCCGTAATATCTTTCCTCGGCATATAATGCAGTAAGATAGCTGTATCCGGGACATGGCCATACCAATTCACCATTTTCGGAATATCCTAGTATTTCAGGATCATTCTGTGCATTGAGTCTGTACTGTCTCTGACGCTCTATCAATTGTGCTATTCTTTCTTGCCTTGCCTTGTCTGCAAGCTCCTTGTTATACTGGTCAAGGGCTTCCTCAAGTACCTTCTGTCTTTCCTCATTGGCTTTGATATCAAGCCTGAGCTTTTCATTGTCATCCATAAGCTCCTGTATCAGCTTTTCATTTTCCTCAGAAAGCTCATTCATCTTTTTCTTGTTCTCTTCAAGAGTCTTCTTTTCTTTCTCTACCTCCTGTTTCTTTGCTCTGAGTTCCTTCTGCTCTGCACTGATGATATCCATTTTATTCTGAAGCTCATTTATGAGATTGGAATCATAATCTGACACATTCTTCATCATCTGTGATTTGTCTATCAAATCGGCAAAGCTCTTTGCTCCGAGTATTATTTCAAGAGAGGAGGTATCTCCTGCCATATATATAGTACGGAGCCTTGTTCTGAGCAGATCGAGTCTGTCGGCTATTTCTTCGAGTTTTTGGTATATTTGTGCCTGTTTTTCTTTTATATCATCATTCAAACCTGATATTCTTTTATTGCTTTCCTTGATCTTTGCTGTCAGACTTTGTATTTCTCTCTGAAGCTCTCTCCTGTATGCCTTTTTATCTTTAATTTCCTGTCTGTTGCCTATTATTTCCTCCTGTATCTGAGAGTTTTGATTTTCCAGTTGTTCCCTCTCACGGGAGTTTTCTTCAACATCAAATGCAAAGGTATTCTGCACAGTTGCCGCTGAAAATGTTACGGCAAGAGCAGACATCAAAGCAAATATTTTTATTTTCTTACCAATCAAGTATATCTCCTCCCTCTTTTCTAAGATATCTTGCTATTGAGATATATCCGCCTATTATTCCTATAAGAAGTCCTGCCGCCGACATTGCTATAAATGTCGGTATCATTATCTGTTCAACGGTGAATGTCGATTCTCCGATAAATCCTATTATATTTGCTGTCATATCCCTTACGGGAGTATATACCGAGCATATTACAGCGGCTGATATGACTCCGGAAAGCAGACCTATCACCATTGCCTCTATTATAAAAGGTACTCTTATAAATGAATTTGTTGCACCCACAGATTTCATTATGCTTATCTCATGTCTTCGTGAATACATCGTCATTTTTATTGTATTTGATATTATAAACAGAGTGACAAGTGCAAGTATAAGCACCACCCATGAACCTACTATCGTTACGAAATAGTTGAGCTTTGTCAGTTTATTTGCTATATCACTTCTGTCACTCACAGATGTAACACCATTTATTTTCTTTATCTGATCAACTGTCTGCTTATATTTCGACAGATCCTTCAGCTTTACTTTATAAGCATTACCAAAGGGATTGCCGTCATCCTGCATACTTTCATATATATTTCCGAGAACCTCTTTATACTTCTCAATAGCCTCATCTCTTGAATAAAAGCTGTAGCTGTCGATATTATCTATCTTTCCGAGCTTCTGACCTAATTTTATCGAATCAAGGTCGTTCATATCATAATCAAGATAAACAGTTATCTGATCATCATCACCTATTTTTGATATCATAGACGTAACATTGATCGATATGAGTGATGCCGCACCGGTTATGATAAGACACGAAACAAGCACTATAACCGATGCAAGCGACATTACTCTGTTTGTCCATATATTTTTGAAGCCCTCTTTTATCAAATAAAAAGTTTTCATTTTTTATCCTCCTCAGCTTCCGATTTTTTTTCATGGTACTTTGTCGGATAATTTTCATCACTTTTTATTTCGCCGTCTTCAATAGTTATGACTCTGCCTCCGAATTCCTTTACAAGCTCATGTTCATGTGTAACTATTATCACAGTCGTACCGGCATTGTTTATATCAATAAGGAGCTTCATTATGTCAAAGGAAAGCTCAGTGTCTATATTGCCTGTCGGTTCATCGGCTATTATCATTTCAGGCTTATTTACCAATGCTCTTGCAAGGCTGACTCTCTGCTGTTCTCCGCCGGATATCTCACTCGGCTTTCTTTTTTCCTTTCCCTCAAGTCCGACCTGACTGAGTACTGCTTTGACACGTTTTTTTATCAGCTTTTCCCGGCTTCCGGTCACTCTCATTGCAAATGCCACATTATCGTATACGTTCATTTTTGCAATAAGCCTGAAATCCTGAAATACTATCCCCATTTTTCTGCGGAGATATGGTATTTTGCTTTTGCGTATCCTCATCAGGTCATAGCTGCTGACTTTGATCTTTCCAAAGCTCGCCTTTTCCTCTCTTATAAGAAGTTTCAAAAATGTACTTTTTCCCGCTCCAGAGGGACCGACTATAAAAACAAATTCACCTTTATTTATATCAAGGCTTATGTTTTTGAGTGCCTCCGTTCCGTTTGGGTACACCTTTGAAACATTTTCAAGATGTATCATTTTCTCTTTATTCCTTTCCTATATAGTATTATGATTCGGCAATTTAATGCCAAAAACTACACTGTTTTTATTATACTCCATATAGTTTATTACGTCAAATGCTATTTTTAACATAAAAGATTATTTTTTACTCTTATATTTCTCTTTTTACATAAAAAATATCCGTTCCCGAAATTTTTTTCAGAAACGGAATATATATTTTTTAATCATGCAGTAACTTTTTATTTGATTCTATGTCAAATACAAATGATACATCATTTTGACCGTGAACTGATATATCCAGTGCTTTCAGGGCATTTGAATACAATTCCTCATAGGTTCCGCCATCACGGGGGAATACACTGACACCCGCTTTTCCATATATCCTTATATCGCCGTTTTCGGACTGATACCTGTTTTTGATAACAGCACATACCTGTTCGGCTTTTTCCTTCAGTTTATCACAGTATCCCATACCCTTGACGAATATCATGAACCTGTTTCCGCTGCTTTTGCCGATTATATCTGAATCCCTGAAAAGCTCACTGATATTTTCGGCAGTCTCTTTGAGAACGGCATTCGCAAAAAATGTTCCGAGCTCCTCCTCAAGTCTGTCATATCCGGCTATTTCCGCTATGATAAGAGAATTGCTCGTAAAGGCTCCCTCGTCATACAGACAGCTTTTTATTTTATTCTCGGTAACCTTCTTATTATACAGGTTTGTGATAAAATCGGTTCTGTCCTTTCGACTGTCATCAAGAAATGTTTCGCTTTCGTCAGACACATCCACAAAAACAGCTATTATCTTGACGGGCACATTTGCTATGTCTCTTATAGCCACAAATTTTACTTTATTCCACAGATAAGAGTCAGTATTTTTATTATAAACTCTTATGAATGATTCAGTATAGCTGTTGTCCGAACGGGCTGAATTTATCTTTTCGAGAAATTTTCTTATATCATCACTGTGAAGGAATCTGTTCTGGTCAAGCTCCTTGATAAAATCCTCGGAGTCAGGCTCATATCCGTATAATTTTCTGAATGAACCCGATATTTTTATCTTGTCAAATCTCGGTGTCCATTCGACTATAAATGATCTTGTATGTTCAAGAACCTCATCATATATTTTTTCGCTCAATACAAGAGATGTATTTTCGTGACTCAGTACAGGATATTCCGTGACCGATTCCGATATTTCCATTTGCTTCTTGAATTCATCAAACGGTATGACATTTCCCTTGTGTATCCCGAAGGGTACAGATGTTTTTTGCTTTATCATTTCAATAAGCTCATCACTTACATTTGACGGCAGCTCCGCACTTATACCCATCTTCTCAAAGTAGCTTATAAAATAAACTATTAGCTCAAGCGGATATACTCCGGCAGATATGTCCTTTATGAAATTTCCCGAAAAAACTATATTGTCAAAGAAGTTCTCTGCAAAACACTTTATATTGAAATGCTCCGAGCCGAAATTATATATTCCGAGACCAAAACCCATGCTCTTGATGACCGCCGAGAATGCCGACAGCTTATTCACGGACACTCTGTCAATAGTATCCTGTGACAGCATAAGACATATATCCTCACATTTTACAGGATACTGTCTGAGTATATCCTGAAGCACACCTATGACCTTTTCGCAGTCGTCTCCGCTGAATGCCGTTATCAGTGAAATTTTCGGCATGGATATATTATCCTGCTGCATCATATATATCTCTGCAATAAGCCTTCTTACACTGTTCATGCTGAACATTGCCACACTTTCATCGTACAGATCATATATATATGAAAGATCATCTTCAGTGTCTCCCGAAGCCTCTATAAAATCATACGACATTATATGACCGCTTACGGAATTTATCACCGGTATCACATATTTTTCAAAATCCATTGATTGCAGTCCTGATTCCTGCTTCAAAAGCTCCGTATTTTTGGTATTATCTATCTCCCAGCTGTCTCTCATATTTGAATTATAGAACACATACATATTTTTTCCGTTCAGCTTGACGACCTCAACAGCCTTTGATACATTTTTGAAAAGACTATCGAAATTGTCTCCGTCAAACGGATACAATGCTGCTCCGACCGAAGCAGTTGTTTCTACCATGACCTCACTGTTATAGACAAACTCCTGATGATAGGCTCTGTATATATCCTCCACCAAAAGCAGGCATTCATCTCTGTCAGGACAATCCTTTATGAATATAAGGAAATTGTCATCCTCAACTCTTCCAATAAAAGCACTCTCGGGTATTCGGCTTTTCAGTTCCTTTGCCATGCCGGCAAGTATTTCACTTCCGAATTTATAGCTTGTTCTGCTGTTTATTTTCTTGAAATCATCACCGTCAACCAATATCATAAGATGATATCCGTTTTTGCCGGTATTCTCAAGGTAATCATCAATTTCCCTCTTTATACCGCTGAGATTCCAAAGTCCCGTAACTATATCATGATCTTTCGATATACTGCTGACATTATTGAAGAAGGTCTCATAAAGCTCTATGATGCTTATAAATACTCTTTTTATTTTTCCGCCATCTTCAAATATTGGTATTGCTGCAAATCTTACATTGGAATAATTACCGCTGTTCAGCTTCATCGGACATTCCATCACTATGCACTTTTTATCCATATTTTTGAGTCGGAATTTTCTGATGAACTCACTCCTGTGATCCTCATGGCAAACCTCGGACAAGAGCTTTATTGATTCCTCATAATTTTTGGGTATGTATCCGCAGATATCCTTTATGCTTCCCTTTCGTTCATGTACAGTATCATGAATAAGATCAAATTCAAATACATAGTCCGAGCCTGCATAGAACACCTCTACATCTCTCTGATGAGTATGATTCAGAAGCTCCTTCTGATGTTCTATCATGCTTACCAGATCATCTCTGTCCATTTTTATATATATATCATCATCAGATATTTTTTTATTTTCACGGACAAATTTGCTTGCTGTATTATCTTCCGTAACATTTTTGTCGGCATACTTCAGCGACAATTCCTTGAACTTCGGCAATACCATACTGAAACAGTCAAGTATCTCATCGGAAAATGCTCCGCAAGCACCGTCTCTTATCATCTCAACAGCCTTTTCATGAGAATACGCTTCCTTATAAGGTCTGCTGCTGGTCAGGGCATCATAACAATCTGCCAATGAAACTATCTGTGCCCATATCGGTATTTCATCACCTGCAAGTCCTTCGGGATAGCCAAGACCGTCCCATTTTTCATGGTGATAACGGCATATATCATAGCAGTATCTGTAATAATCATTCTTTTCAACTGCATCTATCTGTTCAAGTATCTCACAGCCCTTTGTTGTGTGCATCTTCATTAACTGAAATTCATCAGGCGTAAGACGTGCAGGCTTCAAAAGAATTGCATCAGGTATCGCTATCTTTCCGATATCATGCATTGATGATGCCGATGTTATCAGGGCTATCTTTTCCTCATCAATGTTATACTTCGGATATTTTGTCGCAAGCACTCTTAATACAGCCTCAGTGAATTTCTGTATTCTTCGGATATGCTTGCCAGATTCAACATCCCTGTATTCTATGACAGTACTCAAAGCACTGAGCATATCATTATTTATTGCATTTATCTTTTCTTCCTTTAATTTGAGAGCTTCATTCTGTTCAACGATTTTTTTCATCTGCTGTTCGACTTTATATTCAAGTTCGTTTTTATGAGAAAAAAGCTCTGCAAGATTTCCGACACGTTTTTTCACTGTATTCGGATTGACAGGCGAATGTATCACATCACTGTACGGTATAAATATCCTGTTTTTCATATTTGAATGTTCCCTGTTCAGTATAAGTATGACAGGAGTATTTCTGAAAACATTCAATTTTTCAAGCATTTCCGCTTTTTCGGCAGATATTTTCTGTGCAATGCTCTCGTTGACCAATATTACAGAAATATCCTCTTTATAGTGCATGAGCAGTTTTATAAATTCCTCACTGCTCTGTGTTCCTATAAATTCATATTCCCTGCCGAATATCTCTGACAATATTGATCTGTTTATTTCCGAATTATCCGCAACCAACATTCTCATTGTATAGACGCTCCTTATCATTAAACAACTCTACCGTATATTATACACATTTTTTTCAAATTTGTACAGTTATTTTCTGATATTATTTTTTATATTTTATCTTTCAGATAACCTACTATCAAATCAACCATCTTACCGTAGCTTTTTACACCGTCTTTCTGACTGTTGGATTTCAGATAACTGTCATTTACGCTTGAAGCCACATCTGCAACAGGCGTTTCAAACTGCTTCCAATATTCCGACTGATCATTCAGATCTCTTATTACTCCGTCACCCATATATCCCACCAAATCATTATACTTTGACTTATCCGCCTCATACAGTGCATTTGCCGAATATATCATAGCCGTCATATACCCCGAATATTCAAATTCCTTATCGCCTGAATTTATACACGCCAAAAATGATATGAAATTGGCATCCTCCTCAGGCATAACTCCATTGACATGAGCCAATTCATGACACATTGTTGACGGTATCGAAAAATCAGGGACATCTTTGTTTATATTCGCCTCAAATGTGAAAGGAAAGTATACTCCCGTTATATTCAGATACGACATTCCCCTTGACAATATAACCTCTTTGGGCTTGGAATATCCGCTCCCCATGAACTCATTTACATAGCTTTTTGCTCTTTCACAGGCATTTTCCGATAAAACTGAAATGCCTTTTTCATCTTCGCTTATATCATTTCTTATTTCAGACGATTTTTCGGCAAGATAAACACATACTTTATACAATTCATCACTCGAAACAGGCTCTGTTTTTATATTCATTGCTTCAGTGACATCCGTTTTATAATAATTTATACCGCAGTTTGTCGTAAACAAAAATAATATCACTGCTCCGATACTCAACAAATTGACTGCACCGTTCAATATAACTTTTTTCTTTTTATCAGACTTAACCATTTTTACTGTAAGATATACAATATATCCCAATATGCAAAAAGGAAATAATACCACTATCATTTCTCCAAGTGAAAACGGTACTATCCCTGTAATATTATTGAATACTACAGATATATATTTATAAATATATCCATAATATCCGTCTGCAAAGCTCCTGACATATTTCGCTGTAAGTGTCAGTATCAAAGAAATAGGTATCAGCATTATTATCCAGAATCTTACAGATTTCAAAATTCTTTTCATTGCCTATCATTCCTCTGTCTTTTTTTCTAAATTCTATCATACAACCATGCTTTATTCAATTGATTTTATATTCCGTTAAAGGAATTTTTATCATCACTTTCCAAAAATATTTTATTGCAAACTTGGAGTATTTTTAATATTATGTAATGGAGAAATATCTTTTCTTCAATATATGATTCCGGAGTGAGCTGAAATGAAAATTGAACAAATCGACAATTCAAGAATACTGATTTCACTATGTGACAAGGAACTTCAAAAATTTTCCGTCACCTTTGAATCCCTCGACTTTTCCGAAGGTCACTCACGTTCAGTTATCAGGGAAATCATTCAAAATGCTTCCGCTCAGACCGGCATTGATATGAGCAATAAAAAAATTCTCATTGAAGCTCTCAAATATGAACACGGATGTATTTTACTCTTAACACTTTCAAAAAAGAGAAAAACTTACCATGTAAAGTTTTACGGCAATTCTGATATTTTCATCTTCAATTCCGCTGAAAGTCTGCTTTCCTGCATAAAAGCACTTTACAATATCCAAAATGACAAATTTTTCAGTTCTGTATTTTTATACAATCAAAATTATTATCTTGTCATAAAGTCATCTTCTCCGCTTAAATCCAAGTATTCAGACACTATCAGGGAATTTTGCGTTTCTTCAAAACACAACAGTCTATTCAACTCATTCTTACTCGAACATGGTAAAATTTTAATCTCAAACAACGCAATACAAAATATCGGAAAATATTTTTAAAACAAAAAGGCGGCTTGAATTTTTTATTCAAAGCCGCTTTTTTTGTCACCCTGAACGAAGTGAAGTGTCTTAAAAAGATTCCTCACTACGTTCGGAATGACAAATATAATTTTACTCCTTATTTTTGATATACTCATCAATGGCTTTTGCTGCTGCTTTTCCTGCTCCCATTGCAAGTATTACAGTAGCTGCTCCTGTTACTGCATCACCGCCTGCATATACTCCCTCACGACTTGTAAGACCGTTTTCACCGTCTGTCACGATACAGCCCTTTTTATTTGTTTCAAGTCCCGGAGTAGTGCTTCTTATCAGCGGATTCGGACTTGTTCCTATTGCCATTATAACTGTATCAACGTCAATGGAAAATTCGCTGTCAGGCTTCTCCACGGGACTTCTTCTTCCGCTTGCATCAGGTTCACCCAATTCCATTTCAACGCATTTTATACCGCTTACCATGCCGCTTTCATCTCCGAGTATCTCAACGGGATTTGTCAGCGTTCTGAATATTATGCCTTCCTCCTGAGCGTGTTCAACTTCCTCTTTACGAGCCGGCAATTCGTTCATGCTTCTTCTGTAAACTATATATACATTTTCTGCTCCCATTCTCATTGCACATCTTGCGGCATCCATTGCAACATTTCCTCCGCCTACGACTGCAACATTCTTTCCATGCGATATAGGTGTCTTTGCACCCTTTTTATAGGCTTTCATCAGGTTTATTCTTGTCAGATACTCATTTGCCGAATAAACACCTTTGAAACTCTCACCAGGAATATTCATAAATCTCGGCAGACCTGCACCTGTTCCTATATATATCGCTTCATTGCCCATTTCAAACAATTCATCTATTGTCAGCACTTTTCCTATGACCATATTGGTCTCTATGTCAACTCCTATGGCTTTGAGATTGTCTATCTCTTTTTGTACGATTATTTTCGGAAGTCTGAATTCGGGTATTCCATAGACCAATACACCGCCTGCCAAATGCAGTGCTTCATATACCGTCACTTTATAACCCAGTTTCGCCAAATCTCCTGCGGCTGTAAGTCCGCTCGGTCCGGAACCTATTATCGCCACTTTATGACCGTTTGATACAGGCAGCTTCGGGGCATTTTTGCTGTGTTCCCTGTGCCAGTCTGCGACAAACCTTTCCAGTCTGCCTATACCGACACTTTCTCCTTTTAATCCTCTGACACATTTACTTTCGCATTGTCTTTCCTGCGGACATACTCTGCCGCATACTGCCGGAAGTGAGCTTGACTGTGATATTATCTCGTATGCTCCCTCCATATCCTCATTGACTACTCTCTCGATAAATGCAGGTATATCTATCGACACCGGACATGCTGAACGGCATGGCTTGTTTTTGCAGTTAAGACATCTTTTAGCCTCCTCCAATGCCATTTCATATGTATATCCCAATGCAACTTCATCAAAATTATTTTTTCTTATATCAGGCTCCTGCACAGGCATAGGACATTTTTGGAGATTCATATTCTTAGCCATTTTTATTATCCTCCTGTTTCATTAAATTACAAGCACTTTCCCTTGCATGACTTTCAAATTCCCTGTACATAGTGCCTCTGTGCATTGCTTCATCAAAATCCACCTGATGACCGTCAAAGTCAGGTCCGTCAACACACGCAAATTTTGTTTTTCCGCCAACCGTCAGACGACAGCCTCCGCACATTCCTGTTCCGTCTATCATTATCGGATTCATGCTTACTATTGTCTTGATATTATACTTCTTTGTCAAAAGACAGACGAATTTCATCATTACAAGAGGACCTATCGCTATGACTTCATCATACTGATTTCCGTTTTGTATCAGTTCTTCAAGGGCATTTGTAACAAGTCCCTTTTTGCCGTAGCTTCCGTCATCCGTCATTATATGAAGCTCACTGCTTACTTTTCTGAATTCATCTTCGAGTATAACAAGGTCTTTGTTTCTGAAGCCTGCTATGCTGTGTACCTCACAGCCCAGAGCATTCAGCTTCTTTGCTATGGGATAGGCTATTGCACAGCCCACTCCTCCGCCTATTACAGCGACTTTTTTCAAACCGTCTGTTTCACTCGGCTTACCCAAAGGTCCTACAAAATCATGCAGGCTTTCACCTTCATTGAGCGTATCAAGCTCCATTGTCGAACCGCCGACTATCTGATATATTATCGTAACAGTACCCTTTTCACGGTCATAATCTGCTATCGTCAGAGGCACTCTTTCACTGTCCTCTTTTGCCCTGAATATTATGAACTGTCCGGGCTCTGCTTTTTTTGCAATAAGAGGAGCTTCTATTTCCATAAGAGATACTGTCGGATTCAGACTTTTCTTTTTTATTATCTTATACACCTTTCATCACAAACCTTTCTCAAACTTTTTCCTGTTTAATATAAAAATTATATCATATTTTTTTTAACTATACAATACAGATACAGCATTTTTCCGATATTAAAATTCCTTGTATATTTCCTTATTTATACAGATAATTTACAGTATTGATAAAGATATTATAATATTACTTCAAATATTTTATTTGTATTGCAAAAAACCAAAAAGAGTATTATAATACAATCAGAGGAATAGTTTGTATCCCATGCAATTGAATATTTATGCACTCCTAAATGACATATGGGGTTCGGTCATTTTCAGAAGTGTGTGTCCCCCGACTGTTTGACTTATCCGATAATTTTGGACAATCTCAAGAAAGGGGCGAGTTTCTATTATGTTGCACGAAGAATTTATGAGTCTTAAGGAAACCGGACAAAAAGGTGATTTTCTGCTCCCGTTCGTTGTATGCAAAACCGTTATGCCTGACTTTTATACGACTTTTCCTATGCACTGGCACGATGAAATGGAAATAGTTTATGTAGAAGACGGTGAATTTGAAGAATGTATAGACTTTGAATACTACAATATCAAAAAAGGTGATATTATTATCATCAATCCCTGCATTTTACACTCCTTCAAACAACAGAACGACAAAAGAGCAAAGTTCAGGACTATAATGTTCGATTTCAAAATGCTTACCGGAAATTCCGCAGATGCAAGCTCTATCAAATATTTTAATCCGTTTTTGGAAGGAAGTTATATCTCTCCGCAAATCATTTCTCCGGGGCAAAACCACTATTCGGAACTTGCTGATTGCATCCGTTGTCTCATCAGCACCTACTCCGACAAAGAAAATTTCTTTGAAATAAAGATAAAGTCCGAACTTTACAAACTGTTCCATATCTTATTTGCGAACTTCTTTGAATGTGAAAACGGAAACACCAATATCAAAGACAGCACCACCCGAAATATCAAAGTAATCCTTGATTACATCAGCGAAAATTACAAAAAAACCATAACTATTGATGAACTTGCAGAAAATGTAAATCTCAGCAAACACTATTTCATGCGTTTCTTCAAAAAGTATATGGGTATGACCTGTATCGAGTACATCAATGATTACAGACTCAACGTTGCTACCAATCTTCTTTTGACCACAAGAATGCAAATCACAGAGGTTTCAGAAAGTATCGGCATTACAAATCTCTCCTACTTCAACCGTATATTCAAGAAAAAATACAACATGACTCCCAAGGAGTATCGTTACAGTGTCGATAAGACTGAACAGGCTCTCCACGAGGGTACATACGAATAATTGATCTTATCTTACTGAAATTTCAAAATGAAAAAAATGGCTTCATCAGACCTTATCAGTCTTTTGAAGTCATTTTTTTATTTAGGG
>CADCDE010000002.1:0-76951 GCA_902800065.1 uncultured Ruminococcus sp. | reverse complement strand
CGAAGAATCTTTTGAAGATTCCTCACTGCGTTCGGAATGACATACTTCATTTCATCATTGTCAGAATATTTTTCAGTTATATCGAACTCACGTTAAAAAGCTTTATCTTATCCAATGCTTTTAACATGGGCGGTATTATTACTGCCTGCACCACACTCATGATAAGAACCTGCCATATTCTCAGTCCTACTCTTGTCAGATAAAACTCAAAAAACATCATATCATTTTTATAAGACAAAAACGCTATCCAAAGTGTAGTTACAAAAAGACTTATCAGAAGCTGCGTTATCCCTATTGCAATAAATATTCTCACCAAATTTGCTTTTTTATGGAGCAACAGTCCGTATATAAATCCTGCAAACGCATAAGTTAAAGTTATCGGCGGAAACCATGCCCCGACCGGATGGACTATACAGCCTATTATA
Source organism: uncultured Ruminococcus sp. (assembly GCA_902800065.1). Classification (GTDB taxonomy): domain Bacteria; phylum Bacillota; class Clostridia; order Oscillospirales; family Acutalibacteraceae; genus UBA1213. The sequence goes on along the minus strand of CADCDE010000002.1, from coordinate 76,526 downwards.
TCACCGAAGCCTGCTACCAATGCACCGCCTATGCCTCCGTACAGCCTTGCTGCAATAACTACCGGAATAAATGACAGACTTATTTTTATTGTTGCCGTATGTATCTCAAATATTCCAAGTGCTGCCTGTGCTGCCATGAGTATCCCGATTATCGCTATCATCTGCGGTGAGATTTTTGCATTTTTTATTATTTGCTGATTTTTTACCATAAAAAAACCTCCTTACTATTCGCAGAATCTCCCAAACAATAAGAAAGGCTTTAAATCCTATCAATATCATCTTTTACAGCGGGATGCAATCTGTATGCCGCAAGAGACTACTCTTTTCGTTCAGATGACAACTCCCCGTTCACCCGACACTTAACGCATACACATTTACTCTGCATTACATACTATACTACTATATTATTATTTTGTCAATAGCAAAATTTATTTTTTTGTTATTGACAAACATATCTTTTAGTGTTATAATCTTGCTTGTAAATTGAATAGTACCACTTATCAAGAGCGACTGAGGGAACAGACCCTATGAAGTCCGGCAACCTGCTTTTTTGTAAGGTGCCAAATTCTGCGGTATCATGCCGAAAGATGAGCGTTATATATAGCTGTTCGGCTTTTGCCGGACAGTTTTTTTAGTTGCAATGAATAACAAATCGAAAGGAAGTTTTTTAAAATGGCAAAATTTTTGTTTACATCTGAATCAGTTACTGAGGGACATCCCGATAAGCTCTGCGACAGGATATCCGACTCTGTCCTTGATGCTCTCATATCACAGGACCCGAATGCTCATGTAGCGTGTGAAGTTACGGCTGCTAAAGGTCTTATCCATGTTATGGGAGAGATATCTGCAAAGGCTGATGTAAATGTCGAGGATATAGCAAGAAAGGCTATGTGCGATATAGGCTACGATTCCCCTGAAAGCGGCTTTGACGGAAATGCCTGTGCAGTAATTTCTTCTCTCAACTCACAGTCCGCTGATATCGCTATGGGTGTAAACGCTGCATTTGAATCCCGTAAAGGTGATGACAATGATGAGCTAAATAAAATAGGTGCAGGCGACCAGGGTATAATGTTCGGCTTTGCTTGTGACGAGACTCCCGAACTCATGCCCCTGCCAATATCCCTTGCACATAAGCTGGCTAAACGTCTTACAGATGTACGCAAAAATGGTACCCTCGAATATCTCCGCCCTGACGGTAAAACTCAGGTAACTGTTGAATATGAAAATGATATCCCTGTTAGGATAAACACTGTTCTAATATCAACCCAACATTCCGAAAATGTAGAGATAATGACTATCAAAAAAGACCTTATCGAAAATGTAATTAATCCAATAATACCCAAAAATCTCATTGACGAGAATACAAAAATACTTGTAAATCCGACTGGAAGATTTGTTATCGGCGGTCCTGTCGGTGACTCAGGTCTTACAGGAAGAAAGATAATCGTTGACACATACGGCGGCTATTCACGTCACGGCGGCGGTGCTTTTTCAGGCAAAGACCCTACAAAAGTTGACAGAAGTGCAGCCTATGCAGCCCGCTATGTCGCTAAAAATATAGTAGCCGCAAAGCTCGCTAAAAAATGCGAAATACAGCTTTCTTATGCAATAGGTGTTGCAAAGCCAATTTCCGTATTCGTTGACACCTTTGGTACAGGTACAGTTTCTGATGAAGCTCTCACAAATGCTGTAAATAAAGTATTTGATCTCCGTCCTGCCGCTATAATCAGAGACCTTAAACTCAACAAGCCGATCTATTCCCCACTCTCAGCCTATGGTCACATGGGACGTGAGGACTTGGGTGTATCATGGGAAAAAACTGATAAGATTCAGGCTCTCCTTGATGCCGTAAAATAAATTTCCTCAAAAATAAGCCTGCCGCCGATATTTCGGTGACAGGCAACTTTTTTTAATCAACGTAAGTTCGATGAAAACGAAAAATTATTATACTGCGAAGAATCTTTTGAAGATTCCTCACTGCGTTCGGAATGACATACTTCATTTCATCATTGTCAGAATATTTTTCAGTTATATCGAACTCACGTTAATCAAGTGAATTTTTTATTGCAGAAAAAGCTGTATCGAAATCCGATTTTGTCACAAGCAATGAAATCTGTGTTTCACTCGTTGTTATCAGTCTGATATCAGTTCCTGCCTTTGCAGCACTCTTGAATACCTTTGCTGCTACTCCCGGACAATTCTCCATTTCGGGATCATTCACGGATATCTTGCAGTTGCCGCTGCTGACTATCGGCTTTATCGTACCGTCATTCAGCTTGGAAGTATAGCCGAGTATCTTCATCAGGTCATCATCATTTATCGTAAATGAAAGACTTGTCATTGAACTCTGCACAGGTGAAAGTGATATCATATCGACATCTATTCCCATTCCTGCTATATTCTCAAATACCTCCGCTACAAAATCTATATCCGCAGGGATATTCTGCAATGTTATAAGGGTTATGTCATCACTTACAGTAATATTCGGCTTCATCAAAAAACACCTCTCTTTATATTATGAATTTTTCAATAAATCGGACATATTATACATACCCGATTTTTTATCCTTCATATATACAGCCGCATTCAATGCACCTACTGCAAATACTGCCTTTGAACGTGCAGAATGGCTTATCTTCAATATCTCGTCCTGTCCCGCAAATATTACTTCATGCTCACCGACTATATTTCCACCTCTTATGGAATGTATGCCTATCTCTTTTTTATCTCTCTTTTTCCTGTACGCGTGGCGGTCATATACATATTCGGCATCTGTCTTTACCTCGGATATAGCATCAGCTATCATCAGAGCCGTTCCGCTCGGTGCATCGAGTTTTTGATTATGGTGCTGTTCGATTATCTCCACATCAAAATTATCCCCGAATACAGACGCTGCTTTTTTGGCAAGCTCTATGATAAGATTTACTCCAAGTGACATATTTCCCGAATAGAATATGGCAATTTCCTTTGAAGCATCAAATATTTTCTGCTTCTGTTCCTCACTGTAACCCGTTGTACAAATTACTGTCGGGATTTTATTCTTCAAAGCATATTCAAGCATTCCGTCCAATACAGCAGGATTTGAAAAATCTACTATAACATCAGCCTTACAGTTCAATTCGGAAAAACTCTTTGCATATTCAAACTCTGCATTTTTCGGCTCAACTATGTCAACTCCGCCGACTATCTCTATATCGTCCCTGTTTGCTGCTGAATTTATAAGACTTGCACCCATTTTGCCGCTGCAGCCTGTTATTATTACCTTTGTCATTTTTTATCAGTCCTTTATTATACAAAATCACGCTGTGAGGACAGTTTCCGCCCCACAGCGTATTTTATTTTCAGATTCAATTCTCTTTGATTATGCCGTATCTTACAAGGCAATCTCTGAGTGCTTTTTCTCCCGCTTCGCTCATTGAAGTAAGGGGCATTCTGCAAGGTCCGCAGTTGAATCCGCACATATTCATAGCTGTCTTTACAGGTATCGGATTGACATCTGAAAACAGCATATTTATAAGGTCTATATAATATTTCTGCATTGCAAAACTGCTCTTGAAATCTCCGGCAAGTGCTTTTGCTGCCATCTCATGTGTCTCTCTCGGACAAATATTTGCCAATACCGATATTACACCGTATCCGCCCATTGATATTATCGAAAATGTCTGAGCATCCTCACCACTGTATATATCAAGGTCATCTCCGCACAGTGCCATTGTCTTTACAAGAGCTGATATGTCACCATTAGCTTCCTTTGCTGCCTGAATGTTCGGATGCTTTGCAAGCTCCGCATAGGTTTCAGGCTTGATATTGCAGCCTGTTCTTGACGGAACATTGTATACTATCATCGGAATATGGATACGGTCTGCTATATAGTTATAGTGACGGATAAGACCTGTCTGTGAGGTCTTGTTGTAATACGGTGTAACAGACAATATAGCATCTGCTCCAAGTCTTTCCGCCTCTTTTGAAAGCTCTGCCGCAAAGAATGTGTCATTGCTGCCTGCTCCTGCAATTACAGGAACTCTCTTGGCAACCTTATTGACAGTATATTCTATTACCTGACAATGCTCTTCTCTGTTGAGAGTTGCCGATTCACCCGTTGTACCGCAGGCAATTATCGCATCTGTACCGTTCTTTATCTGGAATTCGATAAGTCTGCCGTACTCTTCATAGTTGACACTGCCGTCCTCGAACATCGGTGTCACTATTGCTACGCCCGAACCCTTGAAAATATGGTTTGACATGAACAAACCCTCCTGTTATATATAATATTATTTTTATCTGTCCATATATCCTTCTGCACAAAGAAGCTCTGCAAGAAGTACAGCACCGCCTGCTGCACCACGGAGTGTATTGTGCGACATACAAACGAATTTGATGGTATACTGTGTATCCTCTCTGAGTCTGCCTATGGAAACAGCCATACCGTTTTCGAGATTTCTCTCGGATTTTATCTGAGGTCTGTCATTCTCTGTGAAATAGTGGAGGAACTGTTTCGGAGCTGAAGGCAAATTCAATTCCTGCGGCTTGCCGCTGTATGTTTCCCAATCTTTTATAATTTCTTCCATTGAGGGCTTATTTTCAAGCTCTACAAATACTGCTGCTGTATGACCGTCAGTTACAGGTACTCTTATGCACTGTGCAGTTATTGACGGAGAAGTTGCCTTTACTATCTGACCGTTTTCGATAGTACCCCATATCTTGAGCGGCTCCTGCTCGGATTTTTCTTCTTCACCGCCGATATACGGGATAACATTGTCTATCATTTCGGGCCATCTTTCAAAGGTCTTTCCTGCACCTGATATTGCCTGATATGTGCAAGCCAATACTTTTTTAACACCATATTTCATAAGCGGGTGTATAGCAGGTACATAGCTCTGGAGCGAGCAGTTTGATTTTACAGCGATAAAGCCTCTTTTTGTACCGAGACGCTGTTTCTGTGATGCTATTATATCAAGATGATTGTCATTTATTTCCGGGATTATCATTGGTACATCGGGAGTAAATCTGTGTGCGGAGTTATTTGATACAACAGGGCATTCTGCCTTTGCATATTTCTCCTCCAATGCACGGATATCCTCTTTTTTCATATCAACTGCACAGAATACAAAGTCAACTTTTGAAGCAACTTCCTCAACATTAGCTGCATCTACAATTACCATATCCTCCATTGACTTCGGCATAGGTGTTTTCATTGCCCAACGGTTGCCTGCAGCCTCTTTATATGTTTTGCCTGCTGAACGGCTGCTTGCTGCAAGAACTGTTACATTGAACCAGGGATGATTTTCGAGCAGAGTAGCGAATCTCTGACCTACCATACCTGTTGCACCGATTATACCTACGTTATACTTTTTTTCCATAAAACAATTCTCCTTTTAAAGTTTTTATCCCCGAAGATCATTTCCAAAAACAAAAAAACCGGCTGTCTGACAATACGACCGGTTTCACACATAAAAGCACTGCAAATCATTCGATAGCTCTCCATCATGCTCTTATGATGACAGCCGCATATCACTGTGATATACAGCCGAAACAATGTCTGCCATGCACTGCTTCTCGGCAAAAATGCTATTCACAAAAATTCAACGCTTTCAGGCAAGCTCATTTATGTTACACGCAGTTTCTGCACCTCTATCCGGAAAAGATTATTCAAGATCAAATTTTACAGTTATAAATATATCATATCTCCCTATGATTTGTCAATATTTTTATTTTCTTCAAACATAATTTTTACTCTGAGCGTCATATTATCCTCATTTTTAAGCACAGATATCTTATCCCTGCTTATTTTATGACTGTCATCAAGCTTTTCGTTTGCATGGTCAATGTAATAATAATATTTATACGGCGATTTATAAAACAGTTTGTTTATATACTCGGAATATTTCATTGAACTTCCGAATCTTATCGGGAGATAGCTTTCTCCACTGACGGCTCTGTCGGTCATTACTTTTATGACTCTGATGTCGGTTTCCTTGTCAAATTCATCTATCAGAACACCCTCTGTATTATAATAATTCATATTCATTGAGGTGCAAAGAGGAACAAAAAAATTATATCTTGCATTCCTATCCGTATCCTTACTATCCACTGATGAGACCACTGTTTTTATATCATCGCTTATTTTATGGTTCTTGTTTATATTATTGCTGTCAAGATTGAAATATTCGTATGATATAATACTGTCATTTTCATTGTCATCCCATGTTGGATCAAGATGATACCAGTTGTCATCAAGCTCCACGACATTCCACATATGGAAGATGCCGTCACCCTCACCCTTGACAGTCAGGCAGGGAATACCTGCCTTTGAAAGAAGTATCTGCATTGACTTGGCATAGCCCTCACAGACGGCTTCTCCGGTCACTATCGCCCCGTAAGCGGAGAAATACTGCCAGCCATCATTTGAGCTTGCAATACCGTTTTTATACCTGCATCTTCCCAAAAGCCTGTCATGAAGTATTTTTTCTCTTTCATACCCTGAAAGCCCTGAAGATATCCCTGAAAGTATCTCACCAATCTTTTTATTGAAAAGCTCTATGCAGTCCTCACATTCATCGGCTGATATAACGGAATAAAACTCGGTTATAGTATCATCTCCGACATAGGCATAGCCGAAAAGGTTTTCCAGCCAGAATATCTGAGGGTTGTCATATATATATGCATTGACTACCTCTCTTATATCGAACTCGGATAATTTTTCTCCTGTCACACGAAGTCTTGCTATCCTGTAGTGACCGTTGTCATCCTTTTTATCGGAAACAGAATATATATTTTCACCTATTTTGTCATAAAGATAACGTTTGCTTTCACTGTCAAGGATATTATATCCGTATTTCAGCTCCACCGGAGCATATTCCGAAAGAGCAGCATAAGATACCTCTGTATCTATAGTTTCATATCCTGTACTGTCGTTCTCTCCGCTTTCATCTATAATGACCGCATCAAGCTGCTTATAATCATTATTATGCTTCTTTGCAGTATTTATTATCAATAATATGCACGAGATAAACAATATCGCTGCAAATCCGAAAAATATTGCATACAAAATACCTGAAAATATTTTTTTCACGTTTCCTCACTTCATTTCATTATTTTTTTGAAGTACTGCGTTTTGGCTGAGTGCCTTTATTCTGAAGTGCCTGAAGACTCTGCCTTGTTTTCTGGAGCTGTGCAAGGTTTGCTGATAAACCCTCATCGGCTTTTTTCATAATGCTTTCGATATAGCTGTTTGCTGCATTTCTTATCTTGTCAGCCTCTTCATTTGCCTTGTTCAATATTTCTTCAGCACTCTGACGGGCATTTCGGGTTATCTCATGGCGTTCTGTCATATCCTTTGCTCTTGCCTCAGCTGCCTGAACTATCTCCTCAGCCTCTTTTTTTGCTGATGATAAAATATTGTTCCTGTCGGCAACTATGCTTTTCGCCTGTTTTATCTCCTGAGGTATATTTTCCTTCATCTCATCTATTATATCTTTAAGACGTTCCGCATTAACGACAGTTTTTCCCCCGCTGAGAGGTATCGTAAACGCATTGTCTGCTATATCCTGCAATTCCTCTATAAGCATCTCCATGTTCATCTCAATTTACTCCTTTGCTTTATTCTCGATAATATCTCATCATGAACACATTCGGGTACAAACGGCTTTATATCACCGCCAAGCATACCTACCTGCTTTACTATGCTTGAGCTAAGATACATATTTTCGGAGTTTGTTGTAAGAAACAGTGTTTCGACATTTGGATCCAGCTTGCTGTTGGTCAGTGCCATCTGGAATTCATATTCAAAATCCGAAACTGCCCTGAGTCCCTTTACTATTGCACAGGCTCTTTTTTGCTTTGCGAAATCAACGAGCAGTCCTTCAAAGCCCGCTATCTCGACATTAGGTATATCCTTTGTAGCTTTTTTGAGAAGGTCTATCCTTTCACCTATTGTAAACCATGTATTATTCTTGTCCATATTCAGCAGAACAGCGACTACGACTTTATCAAACAGCTTTGATGCTCTCCTGATTATATCAAGATGACCGACTGTTACAGGATCAAAGCTTCCCGGACATATTGCAACTCTCATACTCCCAACACTTCCTTATTTGAATATACTGTTATTATTATTTTTCCGTATTTATAATTTTTTTTCAGTATGAAATCTCCTATATCATCAGGCACTGTTTCATCAGCGGGATGCTCGCATATTATCAGACCGCCTGTATTCATTATATACGGTACTTTTTCAAGTGTTTCCTGAAGCAGTCCTGTTCTGTACGGAGGATCTATGAATACTATGTCAAACTTTTCGGTCACTCCCGATATATACGACAGTGTATCCGTATTTCTCACGACAGCTTTTTCGGAAAGCTCCGTTATTTCAAGATTTTTTCTGACCGTATCACATGACTGCCTGCTGTTGTCAAGAAATACAGCTTTTTTTGCACCTCTGCTCAATGCTTCGATACCCATTTGTCCCGAACCTGCATAGGCATCAAGAAATGCCCTGCCCTCTATATTGAATTGTATTATACTGAAAACAGCCTCTTTTACTATATCAGTAGTAGGTCTTACGTCATTTCCCGATAGTGTCTGCAATTTTCTTCCTCTTGCAGTTCCTGTTATAACTCTCATTCGATCAATCCTTTTTTCAGCTTTATTCTACAAAACACAGCAATGTATTTTATATATATTTACATATATACATTATCAAATAATTTTCACTGATTGTCAATAGCTTTTTTCAATCTTTATCATGATAATAATTATATACAGCCTCCGCTGACGGTCTGTTCATTCCTTTGACCTGCATAAGCTCCTCTATTTCAGCTTCTTTTATCCTCTTTATCGTCTTAAAATAAGAAAGCAGTGCTTTTGCTCTCTCAATTCCTATACCGTCAATTTCCGTGAGAGAGCTTGAAAAAGCCTTTTTGTTTCTCGCCTGCCTGTGATAGCCTATCGCAAATCTATGCACCTCGTCCTGTATATTCGATACAAGAGTAAACGCCTGTCTTTTTGACGTTATGGAAATTTCTCTGCCCTCATCGGTTATTGCTCTTGTGCGGTGACTTCCGTCCTTTACCATTCCGAAAAGCGGTATATCCAAGCCGAATTTTTCAAGAACAGGTCTTACCGCAGAGACCTGCCCCTTGCCTCCGTCAAGCAATATTAAATCAGGCAATTGTCCGAAACCTTTTCCGCTGTCCTTGTCCTTCATATATTCCTCAAAGCGTCTTGTCAGAACTTCATGCATTGAAGCATAATCATCCTGACCGACAAAACCCTTTATTTTGAATTTCCTGTATGACTCTTTAAACGGTCTGCCGTTTTTAAAAACGACCATTCCTGCAACATTTTCCGTTCCCATAAGATTTGATATATCATAGGATTCTATGAAAACAGGGATTTTTTTCAATCCGAGCAGTGAAGCAAGCTCATCAAGGGCTGAAAGCTCATGTCCGAGATGTCCCCTGCTTTGAGCCAGCTTTTCAGCGGCATTTTTACGGCACATCTCAAGCATATCATGCCTTTCACCTTTTTTGGGATATGAAAATTTAACCGATTTTCCTCTTATCTCAGACAATCTTTTTATCAGTATTTCTTCATCTTCAATTTCTCCGTCAAGAACTATTACGGGAGGTATATTTTCCCTTATCTCGTAATATCTCATGATAAATTCGCTTCGTGCAGAGGGCTTGTCAGTATTCTCCCCGAAGTCCTTTATCAGAAAATCCTCTTTGTCATATAATCTGCCGTCAGAGAATCTTATCACCGAAAAGCAGGCATCATCACCCTCCGTCATCAGTGCGATAACATCCTGTTCGCCGACACCTGTTGCAATGACCTTTTGCTTTTCCGTTATCTTTTCGATTGCCTTTATCCTGTCCCTGAGCTTTGCGGCAAGCTCAAATTCAAGATTTTCCGCTGCCCTGTTCATTTTATCCGTCATTATCTTTATTGTATCACTGCCGCCCTTTTTCAGAAACTCCACTGCGGCACTGACATTTTCATTATATTCCTTCATACTTATTTTTCCGCTGCATGGTGCTGAGCATTGCTTTATGTGATAATTCAGACACGGTCTGCATTTCTCGGAATCAACGGGAAATTTTTTGTTGCATGACGGAAGCATGAATATTTTTTTAGCCTCGTCAACGGCATTTCTGGCATACCAAGCACTCATATACGGTCCGAGATATTCTGCTCCGTCATCTTTTTTCTGCATCTCAAAGCTGATAACACGCCATTCATCATTTGATATTCTTATATAACTGTACCCCTTATCATCCTTTAGCAATATATTATATTTCGGCTTGTGCAGCTTGATTAGACTGCACTCCAATACAAGTGCTTCAAATTCGCTCTCACATAGTATATACTCAAATTCAAATACATTCCTTACCATTTGCCTGACCTTTTCAGGGTGGTTCCTGTCAGAACCGAAATATTGGCTGACACGGTTTTTCAGAGCCTTCGCCTTGCCTATATAAATTATTTCCCCCGACCTGTTTTTCATTATATAAACTCCGGGTGTCAGCGGTAATTTCATTGACTTTTCACGCAGTTCATCTATCGTCATAATATCTCCCCCAAAAAATCCATAAGGAGTGAGCCGTGAAGGCAAAAAACTCCTCACTCCTCACTCCTCACTCCTCATTTTCCACTAAAAAAGCACCGCTTTTTGAGGGCGATGCTTTCCATCCGGTTTAAGTAGTCTTTCTAAATGTCAGGTGATATATTATTCTGAGAAACCTGACTGTACAAGTTTTACAAGACTGTCAACTGCTGCTTCTTCGTCTGCACCGTCAGCCATTACTTTGATGTTTGTGCCGCCAACGATACCGAGTGAGAGTACTCCGAGAAGGCTCTTTGCATTGACACGTCTTTCCTCTTTCTCTACCCAAATTGAAGACTTGAATTCATTAGCCTTCTGGATAAAGAATGTTGCGGGACGAGCATGGAGACCGACCTGGTTCTGCACCATAACTTCTTTCATGTACATAAGATAATCCTCCTTAAAAAATTATTCAAAACCCCTAAACATCATATCTATTCACAGAAGCAATATCCTCTGCGGAATTGTTTGAATGTTTGTTGTAATTATAGCACAACAAGAACATAATTTGCAATAATTTTGCAACCCTTTTCTAAAGTTTGTTTTTCTATACGATAACAAAGTAAGGTTATGTATTTCAATTTGTAAACTTTGACGAAAATGTGGAATTTTTTTCGGAACTCACTTCTATATTTTAAAGTAAAAAAGTCAATTTATGCAATTTTTTTAGATATTTTTGTATATTTATTCCTTTTTTAAACTCATTGTAAATGAAATTCTGCCATTTTTTAGATTTTTCATTATATATTATATTTATTTCAAAACCTGTTGATAATTTTTTATTTAATTTACATATAGACTTTTTTTGGCTTTTGTAGTCTAATTTGTATTAAATGAATATTTTCCCATTTTATGCCATTTTTATTCCAAATTTTTCAAATATTCCGCAATATATATTTTTTCTTTGTCTGTAAGCTCGGCTTTTTCAAGCATATCGGGACGATTTTTAGCTGTTTCCTCAAGTGAGCGTTCCCTACGCCATTTGGTGATATTTGCATGATGTCCGCTGATAAGGACATCCGGAACAGTCTTGCCACGCCATTCATAGGGCTTTGTATACTGGGGATATTCAAGAAGTCCGTTGTAATGGCTTTCTTCTTCAAAACAAATATCATCAGAAAGCACTCCTGGTATCATTCGGCTTATTGAATCAGCTAAAATCAATGCAGGAAGTTCTCCGCCCGTCAATACATAATCTCCTATTGAGATTTCCTCATCAACATATTCATCAAGCACTCTCTGGTCAACGCCCTCATAATGTCCGCACAATATCACTATATTTTCAAGTTCCGAAAGCTCCTTGACTCTTTGCTGTGTCAGCACCTTACCTTTGGGTGACATATATATAAAATGAGGTTTCTTTTCCAGCTTACGGCATATATCCTCAAAGCACAAGGCTATCGGCTCAGCCTTCATAAGCATTCCCATACCTCCGCCATAGGTCGAATCATCAACTCTCCTGTGCTTGTCAAATGCATAGTCTCTGAGCTGATGACACTCAAATTCCACTGTACCCTTTTTTCTTGCTCTGCCTATTATGCTCTCATTCAGAAATGCCTCACACATTTCAGGAAACAGTGTTATTATATCAATCCTCATCTTCAAATATACCTTTCATGGCAAATATCCTTACAAAGCCTTCATCTATATTTTTTTCCTTTACAACATCAGGTATAACAGGCACAAAATATTCCTTTCCGTCCCTTTCAATCTGATAAACATCATTTGCACCGGTTTTTATAACATCCGTTATAACTCCGTACTCTGTACCGTTCTCAAAATCTATTACCTTCAAGCCTATCAGGTCCTGCACAAAATTCGCACCTTTCGGCAATCTTGCATCATCACGGTTCATATACAGGACAGTTCCACGCATAGTATCAGCCTGTTCAACACTTGTTACTCCGTCAAACAAAATTATCCCCATATTTTTATGTACCTTTGATGAGATGACCTTCATCTCTGTACCGTCTTTTTTATACAGCCTTTTGAATCTGCACAGGAAATTCGGACTGTCGCACCATGCATCTACCCTGACTTCACCCTTAAGACCATGTGTACCTACTATCTTTCCTATTTCCAGAAACTGTTTTTTCATTTTGTCCTCCTTTAATATTATACACCATATACACAAAAAGGAGAAGTCCAAATTTTCAGACCTCTCCCAATTTTATTTTGTCAGTTTTTCACAAAAATTTTAATTACTCAATGTCGACCTGAACTTTTTCATCATTTTTTGCAGCGGCTGCACGCATTATTGTACGGATAGCCTTTGCAATTCTTCCCTGCTTGCCGATAACTCTGCCCATGTCGTTTTCGTCAACGTGAAGATGATATACTACTACGCCTTCTTCATTTTTCTCGTCAACTGTTACTTCAATAGCGTCCTTATTATCAACAAGACCTTTTACGATAGATACCAATAATTCTTTCATAGTTTTTGCCCTCCGATATCCGATCAGATAATGTTATTCTTTTTGAAAAGCTCTTTTACTGTGTCAGTAGGCTGTGCACCGTTAGCGATCCATTTCTTTGCCTTTTCAACGTCTACCTTGAATTCTGACGGGTCTGTAAGCGGATTATATGTGCCGATCTCCTCGATGAATCTGCCGTCACGGGGATATCTTGAATCAGCCACAACTACACGATAAAAAGGTGTCTTTTTTGCACCCATACGACGAAGTCTTATTTTTACTGCCATTTGATTTACCTCCAAAAAAATTTTTTAATATATTTCATCGGCTTTTTAAACCGTTGAAAGCACTGTTATTTTTTCTTTTTCTTTTTATTTTTGTTCTTGTTTTCAAGTTTTGCATTGGTGATGGGCATACCTGTACCCATATTTACACCGCCGAGTCCGGGAAGCACCGGTATGTGTTTTCTTTTACCGTTCTTGCCTCTTGCATTCATAGTTTTCATAAACTTCTGCATTTCTCCAAACTGCTTCATGAGACGGTTAACATCCTCGACCTTCATTCCACTGCCGGCTGCTATACGACGTTTTCTTGACGGATTGATGATGTCAGGATTTTCACGTTCTTTTTTGGTCATTGACGAAATCATTGCAGCTATCCTGTCCATCTGCCTGTCATCAAAGTCCATATCCTTTATCTGGTCGCTTATACCCGGCAATTTGGACAATATACCTTTTATAGGTCCCATTTTCTTTATCTGCTGAAGCTGTTCATACAGATCATTCATATCGAATTTATTCTGCTGGAACTTGCGTGCCATTTCCTCGCTTTTTTTCTGGTCAAGACGGTTTTCAGCATCTTCAATGAGAGTAAGTATATCGCCCATTCCGAGTATTCTCGATGCCATTCTGTCGGGATGGAATACCTCCAAGTCATCAAGCTTTTCACCGATACCGGCAAATTTTATCGGCTTGCCCGTTACAGCCTTTGCCGAAAGTGCCGCACCGCCTCTTGTATCACCGTCGAGCTTTGTCAATATAAGACCGCTTATATCGAGAAGCTCATCAAATGACTTTGCAACATTCACTGCATCCTGACCTGTCATTGAGTCGACTACAAGGAGTATTTCATCCGGATTTACAGCAGACTTTATTTCCTTCAGCTCATTCATCAGCTTTTCGTCTATATGCAGACGACCTGCCGTATCCAATATAACTATATCATTGCCGTAATCCTTGGCGTGTTTTACGGCTTCTTTGGCAATAGTAACGGGATTTTCCTGTCCCATCTCAAAGACAGCAACTCCTGCCTGTCCTCCGACAACCTTGAGCTGTTCGATAGCCGCAGGTCTGTAAACGTCACAGGCTGTAAGCAATGGTCTGTGTCCCTGTCTTTTGAGCATTTTGCCCAGCTTTGCACTGTGGGTAGTCTTACCAGAGCCCTGCAAGCCGCACATCATTATAACTGTGGGCGGTTTATTTGCAAAATTTATCCTTGTTTCCTCAGAGCCCATCAATGCAGTGAGTTCCTCGTTTACTATCTTGACAACCATCTGTGCAGGTGTCAGACTTTCCATGACATCCGCACCTACTGCTCGCTCTGTTACTTTATTAGTAAAATCCTTTGCGACCTTGTAATTGACATCCGCTTCAAGAAGTGCAAGCCTTACCTCACGCATTGCATCCTTTACATCACTTTCCGTCAGCTTTCCTTTATTTCTCAGTCTCTTGAAAGCCGCACTCAGTTTCTCCGACAAGCCCTCAAATGCCATCTTAACACCGTTACTGAAAACTTATAAAAAGTTATAAAAACAACTTTTATGTTTCATTCCTTGTTCATCGTGTCCACTTTCGATATGACAGTCATTATCTACTAATGTTGGCGTGACACTCCGAAGGCGTAAATTCCCCGCTAACGTGCGGGTACACACGATAAATACCTTTCATTGTGGCTGAATATCGTGTCAGTAACATTTCCTTTCTTTACTGATTCGCCAAAATAAATAATTGTGCTTGGTTATCGCTTTGAATTTATTACGACGGCAGTCCCCGTTTAAGCTGCCTTCTTTGGGCAGACAGACGACGTCTTATGAACTGCTACTTGAAGCGCCGACCTTTACTTTACAAAGGATTTTATATTTTTTTACTGTTATCACTTCCTTTATTCAACATGCTTTTATAAGTTTTTATAAGATTGATTTGACTGTTAAAAGCCCCTTACCCAACGCATAATTCATAATTTTTATATTTCACTGAGTTTTTCAAGCTCATTAAGTATCTTTTCCGTACTGTGACTTATTGCTGAATTATTATACATCTCGTTTTCCACGCTTATTGCAGTGATATTTCTTTTTATAGCTTCAAGACTGTTTTTAAGTATCTCCGATTTTCCGATAAGAGATAATTTTTCCTCAGCCTCAAAAAGTACCGTTTCACTGCGTTTTATGCTGTCACGCACTCCCTGACGGGATATATCGAGATTTTCGGCTATCTCTCCGAGCGACAAATCGTCATTATAATAATATTCCGCAATTTCACGCTGTTTGTCAGTCAGGAGGATACCATAAAAATCCAACAGCTTTGAAATCTCAAGATTTTTTGACATATCCCTCAAACCGCCCTTCAGCCGACTGTAAAGTATTTTTCCTTTACACCTGTGACATTATACTATATATTCTCTTTTTTGTCAAGATGAATTTCCATTATTTTTCTTTTGAAGTATTGACGGAAGAATGTTTCGGTGTTACAATATATAAAAATTATTCATAATCATTATTTTTTATATATTTTTTTAGAAATAGGAGGTCTTTAAATTGAAATCTTCAAAAAAATTAATCGCAAGTATACTCACCTGTGCATTGGCTCTCTCTGTAAGTACAGGCTCAGCCGTTTTTGCAGCCGAAACAGATACAGATATTACTGCTCCGACAACAACTGTAGTTCAGCTCCATAAATTTGATGCCACTCAGAGTCTTCTCTCGAAAATAATAACTCAAAGCAAAGTTTATGCACAGAACATCAAGGAACTTACCTCAAAATACCGTATCAAAAAAGGTGGTCTTTATCTGACAGAAGGCGATTTTACATATATTATCCGCCTGAGACTCAAAACCGGCTTCTATGCTGAACTCATTTCATATTCAGGCAATGACACTGAAATAACCGTTCCCGCATTCGTCAACGGAAAAATACCTGTTGAAAGAATATATTCCTTCGGCAGTGACCTTGACGAAGCATACCGCTATTCCGTAAAAACTCTCAACATACCATCAACTGTAAAAACTCTTTCAGGCTCGGATACATTCGACTTGTTCGGTCTCGAAAACATAAATGTTTCCCCCGAAAATCCATATATAACCTCCGTTGACGGTGTTGTATTCAGCAAGGATATGTCCTCACTTCTCGCTCTCCCGTCTGCAAGAACTTCATATACTATCCCTGATACAGTCACTTCAATATATGATTTCGCCTGCTATGCTTCTTCACTTGAAAAAATTGATTTCCCGAAAAACCTCGTTGATATCGGTGACTATGCTTTCTTCTCCTCCCCCAAGCTCACCGAAATAAAACTCCCTCAAACAACGAAATATATCGGCAAAGAAGCCTTCGCTCACTGTGTGAACCTAACAAAAGCTGTTATTCCTCTTGATGTTGAGGGCATAGACGCTTATACATTCTCCGATACTGCAAAAACTTTCGTTATCCTTTCGGCTGATACGATAAAAAAGGGAGAGTCATTGGCAGTAGTGGCTGCAAATCCGAATCTGACCGACACCCAATATGCTTTCTATTACAAAAAATCTTCGAATATAATATGGACTACAATACAACGTTTTGACACAGCATCTGTTGCATGGATAACCCCCAAAAGCTCAGGTAATTACAAGATATGTGTAAAATTTAAGGACTCTGACGGTGTTATCTCAAAACAGTATATTGACATCAAAGTTCTTCCGTAACAGTCACTTTTATTAAAACTGCTGTATGTCGTTTTTAGACATATGGCAGTTTTTGTTTATATTTTAGACTTGATATTTTTCTATAAAAATGTTAAAATATTATAGTAACTTTTCACTGTTTTTATAATACAATCATAAACTAGTACATTGTAAAATCTAATTTTTTATGTCATTCTGAGGAGCGAAAGCGACGAAGAATCTTACAAAGATTCCTCACCGTGTTCGGAATGACAAAGATATCAAATTTTTGTTAAAATATTTTTATATGCTTCACATTTTAAGGTGGTCAAATGACAGAAAAAATCATAAACATTGACCGAATGGAACAGGCTGTTGCTCTTTTCGGTACTTTTGATGAAAATATAAGACTCATCCAGAATGAATATATGGTCTCGGTGGTATGCCGTGACTCACAACTGAAAATTTCAGGTGAAATTGAAAATGTCGCCAAAGCCGGCAAGGTCATTGAAAGCCTTTTAGGATTTATAAACAGAGGAGAACCTCTGAGTGAACAGAATATACGCTATTGTATGTCACTTGTCAACGAGGGTAACGAACAGCGTATCGAACAGATAGCCAGCAACTGTATCTGTGTTACCTCCCGTGGCAAACCTGTAAAACCCAAAACCATCGGTCAAAAAAACTATTGTAATGCAATAAGAGACAACACAGTCACCTTCGGCGTAGGTCCTGCAGGTACAGGAAAGACCTATCTTGCCGTTGCAATGGCTGTGACTGCCTTCCGTGCAAGAGAGATAAACAGGATAATCCTTACCCGCCCTGCCGTTGAAGCAGGTGAAAAGCTCGGATTTCTTCCGGGTGATTTGCAGAGTAAAGTTGACCCCTATCTCCGTCCGCTGTATGATGCTCTTTTTGATATGCTCGGTGCGGAAACATATCAGAAATACGTTGAAAAGGGCAATATCGAGGTCGCTCCGCTTGCATATATGCGTGGACGCACACTTGATGACAGCTTTATCATTCTTGATGAAGCACAGAATACCACAAGGGAACAAATGAAAATGTTCCTTACCCGTCTGGGATTCAATTCCAAAATGGTTATCACAGGCGATATTACACAGATAGACCTGCCCAACGGTGTCCGCTCAGGTCTCAAAGATGCTGTCCGCATACTTAAAAATATTGATGATATCGAAACTATAATGTTTTCTGCAAAAGACGTTGTACGACACAAGCTCGTTCAGGATATCATCAAGGCCTATGACAATGCCGGCTCCAACAACTCGTGACAAAAACATATCGTTCACAGAGCATATCTTTGGGTTCTGATTGTTCTTTGAACATATGTTATTATATAAATATTTTTCAGAAAGGATTTTTGTTATGGATAAAATCAAGGTCATCATCACAAACAAACAGAAGGATATCAAGATTCCTACAGGTCTCAGAATGCTAATAAGACGCTGCTGCAACGCTGTTCTTAAACTTGAAAAATTTGAAGGCTCGGTTGAAGTAAGTGTTACTCTTGTCAACAATAAACAGATAAAAGAGCTTAATTCTATCTACAGAAATATCGACAGAGTTACCGATGTACTTTCATTCCCTATGGGCGAGAACGGTGTATATGATACCGATCCCAAAACAGGAGCAAAAATTCTCGGTGATATCGTCATCTCTATGGAAACTGCCGTTGATCAGGCTGAACGCTTCGGTCACTCCCTCCAGCGTGAGGTCGGCTATCTCACAGCTCATTCAATGCTCCATCTTCTCGGATATGACCATGAGGACAATGGTATACAGCGTATCCGTATGCGTGAAAAGGAAGAAAAGGTCATGACTCAACTCGGTCTGCCAAGCTCCTCAAGCTATGTTATGGACGGAGAAGAATAAATCCCATGTCTTTTCTTCGTGGCTTTAAATACGCTTTCTGCGGAATTATCCACTGCATCAAAAACGAGCGAAATATGAGATTCCATATAGTGGCTGCGCTGTATGTTCTCATTTTTGCACGTTTTTTTGATTTTTCGAGAGAAGACTATATTCTCCTTTTGCTGACGATAGGCGGAGTCCTCTCCGCTGAAATGTTCAATACCGCAATCGAGGAGCTTTGCGATAAGGTCAGCACCGAATATCACCCTCTCATAAAATTTTCAAAGGACTGCGCGGCAGGTGCTGTACTTGTCCTTGCAATTTTTGCTGCTGTTACAGGCTTTATTCTTTTTGGGAATATTAACGGACTGATATCAATGTATAATTTCTATATAACTCACCCGATAAACTTATCTCTGCTGATAATATCCATTTTATTATCACTATTTTTCATCACAGGAAGAAGGAAAAAACAAAATGAATAAAACCGCTTTTATCGCCATAGTAGGCAAACCAAATGTAGGTAAATCATCTATACTCAATAAAATTCTTGGTCAGAAAATAGCTATTGTTTCCTCAAAGCCCCAGACTACCCGTACCCGTATCATGGGAGTTCTCACTGAAAACGATACACAACTCGTATTCATCGACACTCCGGGACTGCATAAACCAAGGAATAACCTTGACAAATTCATGCTCCGCTCGGTAAATGAATCCGTTGCAGGCGTTGATGCCTGTATCCTTGTCGTTGAAGCCGACAGGGATATCTCCGATGAAACATTACAGCTTATCGACAAATTCAAGTCTATGGACATACCCGCAATTCTCGCCATAAACAAAACAGACACAATTCAGGATAAATCCAAACTTGCCGAACAAATTTCCAAAATATCCCCTCTGTATGACTTTGAAGCCGTTGTACCATGCTCTGCACAGACAGGCTCAGGTATATCCGACCTCAAAACCGAACTAAAAAAACTTGCTTATGAAAGCGACTTCATGTTTGACGAGGATACTCTCACCGACCAGCCCGAAAGAGTTATCGCTTCTGAAATTATCCGTGAAAAGCTCCTGCGTCTGCTTGAAAGGGAAGTCCCTCACGGCTCAGCAGTATTTGTCGAAAGAATGAAGGAACGTCAGGATTCAAATATCATTGACATAGATGCTGTCATCTACTGTGAACGTGACAGCCACAAGGGTATCATTATCGGAAAGGGCGGTTCAATGCTCAAAAAAATCGGTACATATGCCCGTCAGGATATGGAAAAATTCTTTGACTGCAAAATAAACCTTCAAATCTGGGTGAAAGTCAAGGAAGACTGGCGTAACCGTGAAAGCATCCTCCGCTCTCTCGGCTATGACGAATCAAACTTTGAATAAAGTTTGGAGAGTTGAGAGTGGAGAGTGGAGCAAATGTATTATTCAAGTTTCTATAAAAAAGCACAATAACTCCACTTTCCACTCTCCACACTCCACTCTGATATAAAAATTTCACTCCCCTGTTATTTTTGACATTTTACTTGCATTATTTTCTTCATAGACGGATATAATATTTATAGTTGATTATTTTTATTGAATATTTATAAAAAAGGGGAGCTTTTATCTATGGATGAAAAAACTGCTTGGGAAAATTTCGTTTCTTCGGGAAGTGTACTTGATTATCTCAAATACTGCGAGACCAAAAACGATATAAACAAAAATGAATTTAAAAATATAGTTTCGGAGGGCTCTTATGATAAGCACGGAAGGTCTGATACTAAAAGAACAGAGCGTTGGTGAAAACGACAAGCTCGTTACCATTCTCACAGCCTCACACGGTATTATCCGCTGTTTCTGCAAACGTGCAAAAAAACTTATTTCAAAAACTTCATCTGCCTGTCAGGCAATGACCTATTCCCGTCTCGAAATATATGAAGGACGGGAAAAGTACATAATCAATGAGGCTGAGACCATAAAGAGCTTTTTTGATGCCTTCTCTGACCTCGAAAGCCTGTCACTCGGATATTATCTCTGTGAGATTGCAATGAAAACTATACCCGAAAATATGCCGTCTGATGAATATCTCCAGCTTCTGCTGAACTGTCTCTATGCCATTTCTATCAAAAAAAAGCCTCTTGCACAAATAAAAGCGGTCTTTGAGCTTCGCACAATGCTTCTCAACGGTGTTGTGCCTAATATTCTTTTCTGCAATGAATGCGGTACATATGAATCCGATAACGGTATAATGTACTTTGACTATGCAAACAACTGCATATACTGTGCCAAATGCTGCTCAAAAAATCTCCTTGCACCTCATTGTCTTGCCGTTTCAATGGGCTGTATCACTGCCACAAGATACTGCATTACCGCCGAGCCCAAAAGGATACTTTCATTTGACCTGCTGCCAAGCTCAATGGCTGATCTTGAAAAATTCTCCGAGAGCTTTTTTCTTTCTCAAAACGATATGCACTATTCAACTCTTGACTTTTATAAAAATATCAAACAGCTTAATTAAAAAAGGATTGAAATTATGAACAAAAATTATAAATCTCTCGAACTCGACAAGGTTCTTGAAATGCTCGCCCAGCTTACCTCCTTTGAAGATGCAAAAGCACTTGCACTTTCACTTGAGCCGTCTTATGCTCTTTTTGAAGTAAACGAGCTTATTCGTGAAACATCAGATGCACATTCGCTTTCCGCAAGATTCGGCTCACCCTCATTCGGAAACCTACATAATATAAACAACTCTCTCAGACGTGCAGAGGCTGGTGCTGTACTTACTCCCATTGAACTCCTCCGTGCAGCTAATTTACTTCAGGTAATACGCTCTGTTACAGAATGGCGTTTCAAATCCGCCTCAATAGAAACGTGTCTCGATATGCGTTTCAATGCACTCGTACCAAACAAGTATCTTGAAAGCAAGATAACTTCCTCCATTCTCTCTGAGGACGAAATAGCCGACAACGCTTCACCGACTCTTTTCTCTATCCGTAAAAAAATAGCCGCATCATCTTCAAAAATTCGTGAGCATCTTGAAAAAATAATCCGTTCTTCAACTATGCAGAAATATCTTCAGGAAGCTATCATAACTATCCGAAGCGGACGTTTTGTTATCCCTGTAAAAGCGGAATTCCGTTCAGCCGTTGCAGGTCTTGTTCATGATACCTCTGCAAGCGGTGCGACTGTATTCATCGAGCCTATGAGCGTTGTAGAAGCAAACAATGATATACGAATACTCCGCTCAAAAGAACAGGCTGAAATTGACAGGATATTAGCCGAGCTTTCAGCCGAGCTTGCTGCCTATGCCGACAGCATCTGCCAAAGCTACAATATGCTTGCCGAACTGAATCTTATATTCGCAAAAGCGTCCCTTGCTTTCAAAATGAAAGCCTCTATCCCTATCATGAACAACAAGGGAATTATAAACCTCAAAAAAGCCCGTCACCCCCTCATTCCTGCCGATAAAGTCGTCCCAACAGATATACGACTTGGCTCGGAATTTGATACACTTGTAATTACAGGACCGAATACAGGCGGTAAGACCGTTTCACTTAAAACTCTCGGTCTGCTTTCACTGATGGCTATGTGCGGTCTTATGATACCTGCCTCGGACAACAGTGAATTATCCGTTTTTGAAAATGTCCTCTCGGATATAGGAGATGAACAAAGTATCGAACAATCCCTCTCTACATTCTCCGCCCATATGACTAATATTAAAAGTATCCTCGAAACTGCTGATAATAAAAGCCTTGTTCTGATAGACGAACTTGGTGCAGGCACAGATCCTGTCGAGGGTGCGGCTCTTGCTACGGCTATCCTCGAACAGCTCCGTTCACAGGGGGCAAAAATCGCTTCCACAACCCATTATGCAGAACTCAAAAGCTATGCCCTTGATACACAGGGTGTTGAAAATGCCTGCTGTGAATTTGACGTATCAACTCTCCGCCCTACATATAAACTTCTCATCGGTATGCCCGGACGTTCAAACGCCTTTGCAATATCAGAGCATCTCGGAATTTCAAAGGATATCATTGACCGTGCAAAGCTCCTTGTATCCCTTGAGGATTCAAAGTTTGAAGCTGTTGTACAAAAATTGCAGGAAACTCAAAGTCAGCTTGATGAAAAGATAAATGAAACCGAAGAACTCAAAACACAGATTCAAAATGAACTTGAACTTGCACGTCAGGCAACCGAGCGTGCCGAAAAAGACCGTCAAAATCAGCTTGAACTTGCAAAAGCCGAAGCCGAAAATATCATTTCAAAAGCCAAATATCAGGCTTACAGCGTTCTTGACGAAATTGAGGCTATACGAAAGAAAAAAGAAATCTCACCGGAAGAAAAATCCAAACTCCGTGCAGATATCCGTAGAATGGAAGATACCGCCGATCCTGTCCAGAACCGTTCAAACGAAGAATATGTACTCCCCAAACCTCTCGTTGCAGGAGATTCCGTTCTGATATTCGATATAGACAAAAAAGCCACTGTTATACAGGTCGATAAGGATTCTGCACTTGTTCAGGCAGGTATCATGAAAACCCGTGTCCCTATCGAAAATCTCCGTCTGCTCAAAAAAGACAAGCCTAAAAATATTCAAAGCTCTGTACGCACTGTCCGTGACAATTCCAAGGGTGCATCTACCGAAATAGATGTCCGTGGAGAAGTGGTCATTGACGCACTCATTGATATTGACCGTGCGATAGATACTGCTGTTTTACAGCATCTTCATCAAATAACTATAATACACGGCAAGGGTACAGGCGTTCTCCGCCGTGAAGTACAAAACCATCTTAAAAAACATCCCTCTGTAAGAACCTTCCGTCTTGGTGTATTCGGTGAGGGAGATTCAGGTGTAACTATCGCTGAACTGAAATGATTTTCTTTAGAAAGAGTGATAATTATAAAAAAACACAGTTTTTGGCTATTAACTTTGCTTATCATCATAATAATTTCACTGATAACTTTCGGTATATGTATCTTCCTTGCCCTTCAGGACGATGCTCAGAATAAATATCTTCCGGATACAAGAGATGATACACTGATGTATACAGCTCTTAAAGGCACTGTTTCGGGTAAGGAATTCACTCTCACAGAAGCTCAGGTCAATACTTATCTCAATGATGAGATAGTTGAAAAAAGCAATGATATAAAAAATCTCCGTATATACTTCAATAACGGTATTACGGAAATTTATTCCAAAATATCATATATGGAGCATGATGTCGTGCTGTATGCAAAAGCGGATATCTCGCTTGATACAACGAACAATGCTTTTAATATCAGGCTTTATGATGCAAGAATAGGAAAACTTCCTGTAAATGACTTTATACTCAAAAGCATCATATCAGCCAATATACAACAAACGGAAAATGTTTCCGTTAAAGATGGTATCATTCTTATCAGTTCCTCATACGATTTCAACATTGACTCGTTTATTCTCACACTTACCTTCAGGGAATTTACGATAGGTAATAAAATAATGACCTGCCAAACCAACAGTCTCGCAAGTGATGCCATTGATGTTCTCATAGACGCACTAAAGACCTCTGAAGGTCGTGAAAAGCTGAAGCATCTCTTTAAAGTCACATTTTCTCCGGAAAGTATAATTGAATTCGGTCTTGACAATATAAATAAACTCATTCCCAAAGTCACCGATAAAATCAATGACATCAAAGACAATATTATTGATATAAAAGATGATTTGATATCACGTTTTTCATAAATAACGATAATGCAGAACAGTGTACATTTTTTATCACTGTTCTGCTTTTATTTGTCATAAAATTGTTATTGAAAACTTATAGTCATTGTGATAGAATATTAATAATTGTTTATTATTCGACACATTTATACGATCGGAGAAAATGTTTATGAAACTTCACGGTACAAAAGTACCTCATTTAAAAAATACTGCTGACTGTATCCCCGAAAAAATACCTGTTCCAAAAACAGTCAGAATACCGATGTCTATGCATATTGGTATTCCTGCAAGAGTTACTGTCAAAGCAGGCGATACTGTCAAAGTCGGTCAGCTTATCGGTGAAGCTGACGGCTTTTTGTCATCTAACATTCATTCAAGCGTTTCAGGCAAGGTCCTTAAAATCGATGAAACAACTACTTCAAATGGTCTTAAAATCCCCTGTGTTATAATCAATTCAGACGGTAAACAGGAGCTTTCCGAACAAATAAAAAAACCTGATGTGACCGACTTCAAAAGTCTTATCAGTGCTGTTAAACAAAGCGGTGTTGTAGGACTCGGCGGGGCAGGCTTTCCGAGCTTCGCCAAGCTCCATGTACATGATTTATCAAAAATAGATGCTGTTATCATCAATGCCGCTGAATGTGAACCTTATATCACTTCCGATACAAGAACTATGCTTGACAAATCAGACTACATATTTGACGGTATACAGATTCTCAAAAAATATATGGGCATAAAACGTTTTATTATCGGGATAGAAAAAAACAAGCCCAAAGCTATCACTGAAATGAAAAAACTCGCTGAAAAGGATGATTCTGTCGAGGTTCATGTTCTTCCATCTATATATCCCCAAGGCGGTGAAAAAGTCCTTGTATTCAACACTATGAACAGGATAATCCCAAAGGGCGGTCTGCCTATTGATGTCGGAGCTGTCGTTATAAATATAACAACTCTTGCATTTATCGGGGAATATCTTAAAACGGGTATCCCTCTTGTAGAAAAATGTATCACAATTGACGGCTCTGCTGTTAAATCACCTAAAAATGTAATTGCTCCTATTGGAATATCTATTGCTGACCTGATAGAAAGTGCAGGAGGTCTTAAAAGTGAGCCTGCAAAGATTCTCTACGGCGGTCCGATGATGGGAATAGCTGTTCCCTCAATGGACGAGCCTGTTTTAAAAAATACAAATGCAATAATATTCATGGACAAAAAGGAAGCTGCTCCACGAAAAACCACTCCCTGCATAAACTGCGGTTCATGCCTTGAACACTGTCCTTTCAGACTTGACCCACGTTCTATTGCAATGGCATACAATCTCAAACAATACGGTGAACTAAAAAATCTCTGTGTTGATTTGTGTATGGAATGTGGTTGTTGTTCCTATGTCTGTCCCGCAAACAGACCACTCGTTCAGACAAATAAGCTTGCCAAAATAAAACTTCGTGAATATCTCGGTTCTATAAAGGAGATTGAATGATGGAAAAATTGACAGTATCTGTTTCACCTCACTTTTCGGGCAAACGTACTACTCAAAATATCATGCTCGATGTCATAATCGCTCTTATACCTGCTCTTATCGCCTCCGTTATTATTTTCGGATGGCGTTCTCTGTTAGTTACAGCCGTTTGTGTATCAGCCTGTGTCTTGTCGGAATTTCTGTTCCAAAAGATTTGCAAACGTGAATCAACTTTATACGACTTATCCGCTGTTGTAACAGGAATTATTCTTGCATTCAACCTTCCTGTAACTATTCCTGTATGGCAGGCTGTTATCGGAAGCATGACCGCAATTATAGTTGTAAAACAGCTTTTTGGCGGTATCGGTCAGAATTTCGCCAATCCCGCTGTTACTGCAAGAATAATCATGCTCATTGCATTCTCAAATTCAATGACAGCATGGCAGTTCCCCAAAAATTCCGTTGATGCCCTTTCGGGTGCAACACCGCTCGTTGCCAATTTCAAAGACTCCACTCCCCCATATCTTACCCTGTTTTTAGGAAATCACGGTGGATGTCTGGGTGAAACGTGTGTTCTTGCTCTCGTTTTGGGCGGAATTTACTTACTCATAAGAAAAGTTATCTCGTGGCATATCCCTGTTGCTTTCATAGGCACAGTTGCATTGATGTCCCTCTTATGCGGAAAAGACGCTCTTTTCCAGATATTATCAGGCGGTCTTATGCTCGGTGCTTTCTTCATGGCTACCGATTATTCGACTTCTCCCTCAACAAAATGGGGTAAGATAATATTCGGTGTCGGCTGTGGACTTGTTACCATACTTATACGTTTCTGGGGAAATCTCCCCGAAGGTGTTTCATACTCCATTCTTCTTATGAATATCCTTACACCGTATATATCCAAACTTACCCGAAACAAACCATTGACAGGGAGGGCTAAATCTTGAAAGACATCTTAAAACCTATCATAGTTCTCACCTCGATATGCCTTATCGTCACAGCGTTTTTGGCTTATATAAACACAGTGACCTCTCCGATAATAACTGCCGCTGAACAGAAAAATGCCGAAAATGCCCGTATGGAAGTTCTTCCGCAGGCAAAGACCTTCCAAAAACTCGATATAAAAGACCTTCCCGAAAATGTCCTTGAGGTATTCAGGGGCGATAACGATTCAGGATATGTTATTATTGTTCAGTCAAAGGGCTATGGCGGAAATATAAAACTTATATGCGGAATAAAAAATGACGGTTCTATTGAAAATATTAAAACTCTTTCACATTCCGAAACAAAGGGCATTGGCTCAAAAGTCACTGACAATGATTCGGGCTATCGTGATAATTATTTCAACAAAACCTCTGATGATTATAATTCCGTTGATGCAATATCAGGTGCGACAATTTCCTCAAAAGCATACAAAAAAGCTGTCGGACTTGCTTTTGCCGCTTTTGATAAAGCAAAGGGGGTATAAATCTTGAAAGCTCTTTCAAACTTCACAAAGGGTATTATAAAAGAAAATCCCGTTTTAGTGCTTGTTCTCGGAACCTGTCCAACTCTTGCAACTTCAACAAGTGTTATAAATGCTCTCGGAATGGGTGCGGCAGCTACTGTTGTTCTTTTCTTCTCTAATATACTCATCTCTGCTTTACGAAAAATTATTCCCGACAAAGTACGAATACCTTGCTATATCGTACTTATTGCCGGTCTTGTCACAATGGTACAGATGCTTGTCAAAGCATTCGCTCCGGCTCTTGATGAATCTCTCGGCATTTATCTTCCGCTTATTGTCGTGAATTGTATCATTCTTGGTCGTGCAGAAATGTTCGCAAGCAAAAACAATGTCTTTGATTCAGCCGTTGACGGTCTCGGAATGGGTGTCGGCTTCACATTTGCTCTGTTTCTCATGGCAACTATACGAGAAATTTTCGGAAACGGCACTTTTGCCGGAATTGAAATCCCCGTTTTGATTGACAATCACATATCTATTCTTACAATGGCTCCGGGCGGATTTTTCGTATTCGGCATACTTATTGCAGTTATGAATAAATTTGCAAAGTACAAGCCAAAGAAAAAGAATTTCGGCTGTGAAGACTGCCCTCACAATGATATATGCAGTCAAAAGGAGGTCGCTTCAAATGACTAAATTAATTATCATACTTCTTTCCGCTGTTTTCATAAACAACTATGTCCTTTCAAAATTCCTCGGTATATGCCCGTTTTTGGGCGTTTCCAAAAAACTGGATTCCGCAACCGGAATGAGTCTTGCAGTTATATTCGTAATGCTTATGGCAACCGCTGCTACATTTCCGATACAAAAATATATCCTTGATCCAAATAATCTTGGCTATCTGCAAACTATCGTATTTATTCTCGTCATTGCATCACTTGTTCAGCTTGTCGAGATAATACTCAAAAAATACATTCCTTCCCTGCATAAGTCCCTCGGCGTATATCTTCCTTTGATTACTACAAACTGTGCTGTTCTCGGTGTCACTATACTCAATATAAACGAAAATTACACCTTCATTGAAGCTATGGTTAATTCTCTCGGAAGTGGTCTGGGATTTTTCCTTGCAATGGTAATGTTTTCAGGTGTCCGTTCAACGATGGAGGGCAGCGATATTCCCGAAAGTTTCAGGGGCTTGCCTATAACTCTTATTGCCGCTTCAATAACTTCGCTTTCTTTCATGGGGCTTGGCGGTGTTATTGAAAATATCTTTGGAGGTGTCTGAAAATTGTCTGAAATTCTTACGGCTGTCGTACCTGTTGTTATTATTGCCGTGATATGTGCGGCTGTACTCGTCATTGCATCAAAGATAATGGCTGTAAAAGAAGATGAAAAATTCCCGGTTATCCGTGAATGTCTGCCGGGGGCAAACTGTGGTGCGTGCGGTTTTGCAGGCTGTGACGGCTATGCAAAGGCTTTGTGTAACGATTCTAAAACTCCCGTTAATCTGTGTATTCCAGGGGCTGATACAGTTGCAAAAAAATTAAGCGATGTACTCGGTGTAGAATGTATTGACGTAAAGAAACAGGTCGCTGTCGTACACTGTTCGGGTGACTGCTCAAAAACTCACGATAAATATATCTATCAGGGAATAGAAAGCTGTCAAGCGGCTAAACTTATGTACGGCGGAAAAGGAAACTGCACTTATGGCTGTCTTGGTTTGGGCGACTGTGCAAAAGCCTGTCCCCAAAATGCTATATCAATCAAAGACGGTGTTGCCGTGGTCAATTCTGAATTGTGCATAGGCTGTGGAATATGCAGAAATGTCTGTCCGAATAAGCTCATATTCATCATGGAAAAAGCCGAAAAAGCTGTAATTACCTGCAGTAACCATGATAAAGGTGCTGTTACAAGAAAGCTCTGCACAAATGGCTGTATCGGCTGTAAAAAATGTGAACGTATCTGCAAGTCAAATGCTATCAGAGTCATTGACAATCTGGCTGTTATTGACTATAACAAATGTGTTGACTGTGATGATTTTGGTGTCTGTGCGAAAAACTGCACTACAGGATGTATCAAATTAATAGGAAACTGAAAATATCTTTGGGGAAAACCTTTTTAAAAAAAGGTTATCCCCCAAACCCCTTTCCAAAAACTTTTGAAATAACATATCAGAAAGGATTTTTTAATATGTCATATTTTATGGAAATAGACTTACACGACCATACTGTCGACAGTGCAAGAAAACTTATTACAGATACTCTGAAAAATCTCCCGTTAGATGTCCGTGAAATAAATATCATACACGGCTACCGTCAGGGTACTTCCCTGCGTAATATGATAAGAAATTACTCCAATTCAAAGATAGAACGAAAAATTTTAGGTCTTAATCAAGGCTCAACTATATTTATCATAAAAAAGCCCTAACCTTTGTCATATCTCTTTTTAAGCTCCGAGAGAGCTTTTTTTTCTATCCTTGAAACATATGAACGGGATATTTTCAGCATTTTTGCCACCTCTCTCTGTGTGAGAGCATCTTTTCCGTCAAGCCCGTATCTTAATTTTATAATTAATTTTTCTCTTGGCGTAAGAGCTTCATTTATATATTTCGGCAGTTTTTCGGTCTGTATCTTCCTGTCGAGATTTTCCACGATATTATCCTCCGCTGACATTATATCCATCAATGTCAGGGCATTGCCGTCTGTGTCCGAATCTATTTCTTCATTTATCGAAACGTCAAGAGAATTTTTCTTTGCACCACGAAAATACATTAATATTTCATTTTCTATACATCTTGAAGCATAGCTTGACAATTTTATATTCTTATCTGCCTTAAAGGTATTTATCGCCTTGATAAGCCCTATTGTTCCAACTGAAACAAGGTCATCCTGTTCAAAGCCTGTCCCGTAATATTTTTTGACTATATGTGCGACCAAACGAAGATTATGCTCCACTAAAATATTCCTTGCACTTATATCTCCTTTTCGGGCAAGCTGTAAATATTTTTCCTCCTCACTCTCCGAAAGAGGTCTTGGAAAAGCTCCTCCGCCTGTTACATGGAGTATGAACAACAGAGATATTTTGCTCAGTAATTCTCCCAAAAATGCAAACATTCCACAAATCACCTCTGTGAAATATCTATGCCGTTTTTATAAAAATAATCACGAATATTTCATATCTCTTTTCATCCATTCCATCATCAAATCGGTTATGTATTTCACTTCATTGTCAGTCAGCCTTCTGTTTGTCGGGATATTATGCCATTTATACAGACAGTTACGGCAACAGCACCCTGTTGCTTTCATGGCAGTATATGCAGGATGTCCCCATTCTTTTATATGTCCGTTATCCTTGGACATTATATGCAGAAGATATTTTTTCACTATATCCTCGGTCTCTCTATAAATATTATTATAATTATTTTTATAATACTCCCTGTCACGCCTGCTCAATATAATATCACTGTGCAGCGGTGATTTTGATAATTGTAACAATATACTGTTAAATGGGTTATCCGTGCTGTAATCCTCTGATTCCATATACTGTCTTTGCTTGGATATTTTATACTCACCTGACGGCTGTTTCAATACACTGAAGTTTATATCCGCCTTTTCAGCCTGTGAAAGCTGGCTTTTTCTGGGGATATTATACAACCTGCTGTCTTTTATAAAATTTTCTCCTGTCTGCTTGAATACAAACGACACATTGTTTATTATACACTGCTTTCTTGTATTCAATATCCAGTCATAATCGCATACACGGGCATTTTCACCTGATTCTCCTCCGCAGGTAACTTTCTCTATCTTTCCACTTTTCAGATACTCGCTTATATCTATACGTTCAAGCATGGGTTCATGTATTATTTCCCTGTGCTTTATCGGAAGCTCAAGAAATATGGGAAGTCTTTTGTCAGTCATTTTTTGATTTTCACAGGTGCATATAATTGTTACATTTTCATAGCCGTCACCCCAATTCTCAGGGATACACTCAGCAAATCTCTCTATTCGTTTTGTTATTATCTTAAAATCAATGTCAGAGCGTGTATGTATCATCTTCCATATATCATTACGCCATTCATCAGCCTCCTGTATAAAAAAATCCGAACTGAGACACGCATATACAGGACTTTCTGAAGCACTTAATTTATACTCACCGTATTTGTCTTTTTTTATCGGATAATCAAATGCCTTTGTCTTTTCAACGATACTGCTGTCTTTGTTGAAAGCCTTGTCTATCCTGTAGACATAGCAATTCAGACATCCTGTACTGACTCTCTTGCACCCATGCCACGGATTCCACACTGAAAACATATATACACCACCTCAATATATAAAAACCTGTACCGTTTTTAGAGCGATACAGGTTTTCGTAATAAAATTTTATTTCTTGGCTGTTTTCTTTTCAGCTATCTTTACATCTGTTTCTTCTTCAACTTCTTTTTCAGGCTCGGGTATTTCTTCCTCAACCTTGAATATAGTTGCACCAAACGGCGGTAATGTTATCAATGCAGAATGATACCACTGATTATGACAAACAGGCTCGGATTTTATCGGAACAGGATTTGTTGCACCGCTTCCTCCGTAGCACTCACTGTCACTGTTGAGGACTTCCGTCATCGTGCAGGGATAATTCGTACCTACTCTGTAATTGTCTCTCCTTACGGGTGACATATTGAGGAATATCGCATATTTCTGTGTATCGGATATACGATAATAAGCGAACATATTTTCATTGGCATTGTCTGCATCTATCCAAAGGAATCCGTCTGACTTATAATCTCTTTCATAGAATGCAGGATTTTCTGTTGTCAGCTTGCAAAGGTCTCTGAAATACTGGTTGAACTGCTGATGCATCGGGTATTCTTTGATAAGGAACCAGTCAGGCTCTCTTGTTTCGTCCCATTCTCTAAACATTCCAAGCTCATTGCCCATGAAATTGAGTTTTTTGCCGGGATGTGTCATCATGTAAGCATAGAGGACTCTTGCCTGTGCAAACTTATTGTAATAATCTCCGCCGAACATTTTCTGAACGATAGTTGCCTTGCCGTGTACGACTTCATCATGTGACAGCGGAAGTATGAATCTCTCAAAATAGAAGTACGCCATTGACCAGTTTATCTGATTATGACTGCCCTTTCTCCAGAGAGGATCGAGCTTGAAATACTTGAGTGTATCATTCATCCAGCCCATATCCCATTTATAGTCAAAGCCGAGTCCGCCTTCCTCAACAGGTCTTGTAACTCCCGGATAGTCAGAGGAATCCTCTGCTATGAGAATGACATTTTTGAACTGCTGATTGAGCTTCTGATTCATTTTCTTGAAGAACTCAACCGAACGGTCATTGACACCTCTGTTCTTGTCGCCCATCCAATAGATACCGTTATTGATGGCATCCATTCTGATACCGTCAAAATGATATGTTTCAAGCCAGAATGCCGCACAGGACAGGAGATAGCTTCTTACATCATATTTTGCAAGATTGAAGTTATATGAACCCCACTGACTCTGATTTACGTCTGACGGCGGATATTCATAGAGTGATGTTCCGTCAAAATTGCCGAGAGAATAATTATCCTTTACAAAGTGAACGAATGCGAAGTCGATTATTACACCGATATTATTCTGATGGCACAGATCAACGAATTTCATAAGCTGTTCGGGAGTACCATATCTTGAAGTTGCACTGTAATATTGTGCTACCTGATAGCCCCATGAACCGTCAAACGGATATTCTGCAAGCGGCATTACCTCGACATGAGTAAAATTATTATCCTTCAGATAATTTACAAGGTCTTCGCCTATCCTGTCATATGTGAACCACTGGTCTGCACCGTCAGCCGCAGTTTTGCCGTAAGGTCTTATCCATGAGCCCATGTGCATCTCATATATATTCATGGGTTTGTCATAGCACTTTGAACGGTTTTTTATCCATTCTTCATCATGGAACTTATCCTTTCGTATTCTTGTCACGATAGATGCCGTATCAGGTCTGAGCTCACTGTGGAAAGCATACGGATCAGCTTTATCCACAACATTTCCGCCCTGCTGATACACTCTGAATTTATATTTCTGTCCAACTCTTGCCTCATCGACATAAAGCTCAAAGACAGTACCGTTGACCTTGTTCATCTTGTGATTCCAGCCGTTCCAGCCGTTGAAATCTCCGATAAGCTCGATCTGCCATGCTGCAGGTGCATATACCCTGAATAATATACCTGCATCATCGTCTTCCTTTACCGGATGTGCTCCGAAATACTCATAGGCATTCGTTGACTCTCCATGATAAAATTCATCCATTGAAAAACCTGACATTACATTCATCTCCAATTATCTTAATATTTTAATTTTAAAATACTTTTTATAAAATGTCATTAGACATATTTTTAAAATTGTCACAAATATATTCAATTTCCCTTGAATTTTTTGTACAAGCTCAATGCAAGAAATATATTTCCCTTTGCCTTTATCTTGCCTGTAGTAAATGCCTTGAAGGGATCTGTCTGTTTATTCAGAAGCTGTTCTACTGTCTCAAGAGAAACTCTTACAGCAATATCCGTATGATCATGCTTAACAGGCTCAAGTATTTTCTGTTTGTTTATATAAGCCGCATATACATAATGCTCCTGTTCATCAGTAAAGCATACCTGAGCGGAAAAATCCTTGTCTATCATTGAGAGGTCTGCCCCATTGAATTTATCCTCTATCATCTTATAGCTTTCTTCAAAAGTCATTTGATTACTTCCTTTTTACAATAAAATTCTTATATGATTATAACACACGCCTGTATCAAATATTTTCTTTAAAAGAATTTTGATTCATTAAATTTGACGTTTTGTACATTTTATTTTTTACTATCAAGTAAATTTTATTACAAAAACTTCATATGTAATAAAATTTTTTCTTTGTCCTTGTAAAATCATATCAAATAGTTTATAATAAAAAGGCAAATAAACTTTGAAAAGGGATAAAATTTATGCTTCTGTCGGAATTTGCGGCTAATGCCGGACTTAAATATGAGCTTTCGGAAATAATGCGAAAAAAAAGCCTTCCCCATGCCATTATCATTGAGGGAGCTGAGGGAACAGGCAAAAAAACTATCGCTGATATCATCGCACAATATTGTGTATGTGCTTCAGACGGACAGCGTCCCTGCGGTGTATGCAAGAGCTGTATCAAAGCTAAAGAGCATATCCATCCTGATATTGTTTATGCTGACGGTCAGCAGTCAAAGGCTCTGTCTGTCGATTCGACAAGAGCTATACGTTCATCTGCATATATCGTACCGAATGAAGCTCCGATGAAGGTATATATCCTGCTCAACTGCGATAAAATGCTTGCTCCTGCACAGAACGCTTTTTTGAAGATACTTGAGGAACCGCCAAAAAATGTTCAGTTTATCATGACTGTGAAGTCTTCCGCTTCACTGCTTCAGACTGTTCGCTCACGTTCAAGGATATTCTCTCTTTTTCCTGCGGAAATAGATGATGCTGTAGATATCGTTTCAAAGCGTTTTCCCGAAAGGGATATTTCCGAGATAAAGGATATTGCAGAAGTATGTGACGGAAATATCGGCATGACTCTGCAGATGCTTGAAAACGGCGGTCAGGAGGCTCAGAAGCTGGCTGAAGAAATATTCGCTTCAATACTGCTTCCATCGGAATATCCTCTGCTCAAATCAATACAGCAGCTTACATCTGACAGAACCTTCGCTGCAAGTGTACTCGATTTTATGACGGAGATAGCTGCCGAATGCGTCAAAGCATCAGTCGGAGCAGATGTCAGTTCAAAGACGGCAGCCGCTGTCGCTGAAAGATATTCCAAAAACCGTATTTTCGCTGTTTCGGAAAACATAATTTATGCCCGCAAGGTTTTAAATACAAACGTAAATCTGAATTTATTCTGCACATGGCTTTGTTCAGTGCTGAGATCATAATAACATTGGAGGATTATTCATGGCTTATATTATTGGCGTAAGATTCAGGGATGCCGGAAAAATATATTACTTTGATCCTGACGGTACGGAATTTGAACAGGGACAATTTGTCATCGTTGAAACCAGCAAGGGTATCGAATGCGGTGAAGTGGTACTTAAAAACAGGGATATTGAGATTGATGAATCCATGCTTCCCATACACAAGATCATAAGGATCGCAAGCGAAAAAGACCTTAAGACTATTGCCGAAAATAAGGAAAAGGAAAAAAGAGCTTTTGATATCTGCTGTCAGAAGATAAAATTACACAAGCTGGATATGAAGCTCATCAATGTGGAATACACCTTTGACTGCAATAAGATTCTTTTTTATTTTACCGCTGACGGACGTGTGGATTTCCGTGAGCTTGTAAAAGACCTTGCATATATGTTCAGAACAAGGATAGAGCTTCGTCAGATAGGTGTCCGTGATGAAGCAAAAAGCATCGGCGGACTTGGCATCTGCGGAAGACCTTTCTGCTGTCACAGTTTTCTCGGGGAATTCCAGCCCGTTTCCATCAAAATGGCAAAGGAACAGGGTATGCTTCTCAATCCCACAAAAATTTCGGGGACCTGCGGCAGACTTATGTGCTGTCTTAAATATGAGCAGGATGTTTACAATGACCTGCTCAAGATAACTCCGAAAATAGGTGCTATCGTAAATACCCCTGACGGCAAAGGAAATGTTATCGACGTGAATCTGATAACAGGCACTCTCACCGTATCACTTCACAAGGCAATGAATGCCGCTGCACATACCTATAAAGTCAATGACGTTACACTCATCAAGGATGCTCAGATAAAAGTCGATAAAGATGAATTTGAAAAGCTCAAAAAGCTGGAAAACAATTGATCAATGAAAGGAGAATTTTTTATGGGACTTTTTGACAGACTTCCAAATAATAATGCTGCACAAACTTCAGACAAAAATATTACCATCACTTT
This sequence comes from uncultured Ruminococcus sp., assembly GCA_902800065.1. Lineage (GTDB taxonomy): Bacteria > Bacillota > Clostridia > Oscillospirales > Acutalibacteraceae > UBA1213. The sequence goes on along the minus strand of CADCDE010000002.1, from coordinate 40,231 downwards.
CAGCAAACTTCCCGAAACTCTCGATGAACTTAAATCAACACCGGAAGCTGCCCTTTCAACACCTTTTATGACCGCTGCACTTGCTGTATGTGCATTTTGCTGCTATGCTGTTGACAAACAAGCCGGAAAAGATATGCTCAATTTTCTCAAGGGACCAAAACCTCTCTCAAACTACGATATACAATTCATCAATGACCGCCTTTCAGATAAAAAATATCTTCCTTTTTCATACTTTGAGGGTGCTGTTCCTTCCAACAATTACCGTCCGAATGAGCCGTATAAAATAACATTTTTTGAAGACACATATTCCTATCAGAATGACGGCTACGCAAAACTCAACGTCATTTCGGGCGGTGCGGACAGTCCAAGACAGATTGTTCTCCGTAAAAAAGGTGAACAATGGTTTTTGTGGGAACAATATATACTTGTAGGTATCAGAACACCTAACGTACAGGATGACTGGTCATAATATAAAAATCAAAGCCTGCTGTTTAAAAAACAACAGGCTTTTTATTATTTTTGGCACAGCGATCTTTGTAATGCTATTGTTGCAAGGGTATCTCCTAACTGTGTCAGAACAACTGCCCACAATTCAAGCTCGTCATCCGTCATCTTACAGGCAAGACCATTGGCTATTGCAGTTATCACTGCTGTAAGCTCACAAGGATTCATTTTTATCACCCTTTATTATATTATTAAACAAATATTTCATGTGATATTAAAATATTTCTATAAATCTTGTTTCTATTTTATAAACTTTGTGCTATAATATTGATAATCATATTATCCGGAGGCGATCTTCAATGAATTTTGATGCTTTTTCAGGCGGTATCGAGCCCGGAGGCTTACGAAACAAAAGTGATATAGGCATTTTGATATGCTATATGCTACATAATATAAATTCTCCATTTCCGGAAGATGATATAATAGATATCATTCAGGAAAACAGTATCGCTAATTATTTTGAAACACGTGCTGCAATTGCCGAGCTTGTCAGATGCGGCAATATAGAATACGCTGATGACAACAAAAAAAATCTGCAGATAACAGACAACGGTATCCTTATCTCATCACAGCTTTATAACACTGTTTCAGTGACTGTACGGCAAAAAACCATCGGTGCTATAATGCGTCTTGCCGCTCAGAAAAAACTTGAAAAAGAAAACCCCGTCACTGTTTCTCAGGCTGACGGGGGCGGCTACAATGTAAATTTCCGTATCACTGACGGTATGAGAGACCTTATGTCACTGACACTCTTTGTACCAAACATTGATGAGGTAAAAACCGTAAAAAACAACTTCTACAAACGTACAGACAAAATTTATTCTGCTGTACTTGCGTCTGTCATCGGAGATGACAACATGATAGCAGAAGCTCTTAAGGATCTGAAAACATGAATGATAACATAAATAAGCTCAATTTTAAAGAGATCGAATTTTTTTACAAAGCACCGAACTGTCTCACGGATTTTTCACAGATGACTAGCTTCGGTCTTATAAGAAGCTCTGTTGAAGTATTTGCGTATTATAATATAACTCCTTTTACAAGCTCGGATATAAAGGAATTTTTTCAACGTCTTCAAATCACTCAAAGTAAAAACAACAAGGTATTCCTGCCGTCAGCAAAAAAAATAGATGGTGTACTGCAATGCTATCTCTCAGGCACAAAGGACACGCTGTCATTTGAAGACGGAGAATACAAAATAGTTTCATGGAACTGCTCAGGCTATAAATACACTATCGAGGCTGCCCGTGAAAGCCACAAAATATAGATCAACCGTAAAAAATATCCTCATATTCTTCATTCATAGCCATTGATACACATTCATGTCCGCATACTATAAAATGATCCAGAAGCTGAACATTTATCGCTTTCAGCTTTTCCCTCAATACACGAGTTGCTTCTATATCGCTTTTTGACGGTACAGGGAGTCCGCTCGGATGATTGTGTGCAATCATTGCTCCCCATGCATGATATTTCAGTGACAATTCCTGTATCTTTTTGACCTCCAAAGACAGATCGGACAATGAGCCTTCACTGACTACTCCCGAATATATCTCTCTGCCGTGAGTATCCACAAGCAGTATAACAAGTCTTTCACGGTCACCTATGCCTATAAACTGAGGACATATCCTTTCACTGATATTCCCCTCGTGCAGACTGAAGCTCTTGTTTTTAGTCTTGTCTACATAGTATTTCCTGCAGAATGCCGTTATCATTTTTATATACACTGCCGCATTATGACTTAATCCATAGCTTTCAAGCGAATCTATTGGTGCTTCAAATACATCCACAAGAGTTCCGAGACTGTTCAGCAGGATATGTGCCGTTTCATTCGTATCCTTTCTCGGTATGCAGTAAAACAGCATCATTTCAAGTATCTCATGATCCTCCATATTTTCAAAGCCTGTTTTGAGAAACTTGTCTCTCATTCTGTTTCTGTGACCGTCATGCAAATGCCTGCTGATATCCTCATTCTTTTTTTCAGCCATATATTTTCTCCATTCCTAAAATATAACCCTCCGCTGCGATCCTCTGATGCTGCGAAGGGCAATTTTATTTTTTATTTAAAATATCAATTTCAGATTTTGACTGTAACTGCGTCAAGACTCTGAGGAAGCTCACTTGCATCTGCTGATACAAGGAATGTAAATTTAGTATCCGTTTTTGTAGCGAGGACATTTATTTTCTCTATAAAAGCTGCAAATGCAGTAAAATCCTGACCGCCTATTTTAAGTGTAGAGTCAACGAGTACATCAGTAACATCATAGTTGCCTGCACAAAGTCCGCTCAAAAATCCGAAAAACGCATCATATCCTGTTATTGCATACTGCTCCGTGTCGATAAGTCTTGCCTTGTGTGATACATCATAAGTGAGCTTTGAGCCCTTTTCGATAACTACAACATTACCCTTTGATGCTTCAACAGCTTCTGTTGCAAGATTGATAAGTTTCTTTGTCTTGCCTGTACCCTTTTTGCCTATAATCAATGTAACCATTTTAAAATTTGCCTCCTTAAAGCAATTTATTACTTATAATTCTACTATAAATTTATTTTCGTGTCAATGTATTTTGTATTTTTTGTCGCAAAGAAATTATTTAAGTCTTGCTTCAAGAGCCTCTTTAAGGTCAGTATAACCCGGCTTGCCCAAAAGTGCGAACATATTTTTCTTGTAGCTTTCAACGCCCGGCTGATTGAACGGATTGAGGCACATTGTATATCCGCTTATTGCACAAGCCTTTTCAAAGAAGTATATAAGATAGCCGAGTTCCTTTTCGCTTACCTCAGGCACGTTCAATACAACATTCGGCACTTTACCGTCTGTATGTGCAAGAACAGTTCCCTCGAATGCCTTTTTATTTACAAAGTCAACGGTTTTTCCTGAAAGGAAATTCAGACCGTCAACATTTTCGGGATCAGTTCCTATTGTAAGTTCATACTTCGGCTTGTCTATCTGAACGACTGTTTCAAACATTGTTCTTGTACCGTCCTGTATAAACTGTCCCATTGAATGCAGGTCAGTCGAGAATACTACTGATGCAGGGAAAAGTCCCTTGTTGTCCTTGCCCTCGCTCTCACCGAAAAGCTGCTTCCACCATTCATTCATCATTGTAAATGAAGGCTCATAGCTTACGAGCATTTCGATGGACTTGCCTTTGCGGTAGAGTATGTTTCTTATTGCGGCATATTTATAGCAGTCATTTTTTTCGAGGTCTGTATCACAAAGTGCTTCTCTTGCCTGTGCAGCACCTGCCATAAGTGCATCTATATCAGCACCTGCGACAGCTATCGGAAGCAAGCCTACTGCTGTGAGTACAGAGAATCTTCCGCCTACATCATCAGGTACTACAAATGTCTGATAACCCTCTTTTGTAGCAAGTTCTTTAAGAGTTCCCTTTGCCTTGTCTGTTGTGCAGTATATTCTTTCCCTTGCACCGTCTTTGCCGTACTGCTTTTCAAGAAGCTCTCTGAATACTCTGAAAGCTATCGCAGGTTCTGTTGTTGTACCTGACTTTGAGATCATATTTATTGAAACTCTCTTGCCCTCGCATATCTGGATAAGCTCTGAAAGTGCTGTGGAGCTTATTGAATTTCCTGTGAAATATATATCAGGGGTATCCTTTTTGAGTGCGTTGTAATTAGGTGACTTCAAAAACTCTATTGCAGCCCTTGCACCAAGATATGAACCGCCTATGCCTATTACTACGAATACATCTGTATCACTTTTTATCTTTTCAGCCGCTTTTTTAATTCTTGCAAACTCATCCTTGTCATAGTCCACAGGCAAGTCAAGCCAGCCGAGAAAATCATTTCCCAAACCTGTTTTATTATGAAGAATATCATGAGATGCCTTTATTTGCGGTGCGATTGCCTGATACTCCTCGTTTGAAATAAACTCCTTTAAGTGCTTATCATTTAATGTAACAGCCATGAAAATTGTCCTCCTTGAATTTTTTTAATAACGAAATACATTAATATTATAATACAAATCCGCTGTCATTGCAATATTTTTTTAACAAAAAGCAGAACAGAAAATAAATCTCTGTTCTGCATGAAAAATATCAGACGCTAAAGAGCAATGTTCCGTAGGAGGGATAAGGCCATAATTTAGCTGACATATTGGATTCCATTTCATCAGCCACAGCACGAAGCTCCTGCATAGCTGCAAGGACATTGTCTTTATAATACATTGCCATTTTTTCTATGCCACCCTCAACCTCCTTAGCCTGTACAACAGCCCTGTCGAGTATGTCTATCTTTTTGAGGAAGCATGAAAGCAAATTGGCGAGCTTTTTCATAAGCTCACATTCAGGTATTGTAATTATTTCAGCATCGACTGATTTCAAAAGATTCACTGTTTCAGCCAACTCTCTTATATAAGCGGCTACTGCAGGAGTTATATCTTTTTTAGCCATATCAAGTGCTGTAAGTGCTTCAATGTTTATTATCTTGCAGTAATTTTCCATAAGTATCTCACATCTTGAACGAAGCTCAACTTCTGTATATATACCATGCTTGCCAAAGAGCTTTACATTCTTTTCGGATACATACATAGGCATTACATCAGGCAGTGAACGGAGATTCAGAAGTCCTCTTTTTTCAGCCTCTTTTACCCACTCTGCTGAATAGTTGTCCCCGTTGAATATTATTCTCTTGTGTTCCTCGAGAGTTTTCTTTATAAGTGCTTCAGCAGCCGTTTTTATATCCTTTTTATCGACTTTTTCAAGTTCATCGGCGAATTCCTGCAAAACATCTGCTACTATTGTATTTATAATAGTATTCGCACAGGCAATGTTATCTGCTGAGCCTATCATTCTGAATTCAAATTTATTGCCGGTGAAAGCAAACGGTGATGTACGGTTACGGTCTGATGTATCTTTAACGAAATTCGGCAATACATTTGCATTTGTTTTCATTATAGCCGCATCCTTGTTCTGATACACTTCATTCTTTTCTATTGAATTGAGTACAGCCTCAAGCTCATCACCGAGGTACATTGAAAGTATAGCGGGAGGTGCTTCATTTGCACCGAGTCTGTGGTCATTTCCTGCACTTGCAGCGGAAAGTCTTAACAAATCCTGATGTTCGTCAACAGCCTTTATGACTGCTGCAAGGAATACAAGAAACTGTGTATTTTCTCTGGGATTCTTTGACGGGTCAAGAAGATTCTTGCCGTCATTGGTTGACATTGACCAGTTATTGTGCTTGCCTGAGCCGTTCACGCCTGCAAAGGGCTTTTCATGGAGAAGACATACAAGTCCGTGTCTTTCTGCCACACGCTTCATAACTGCCATTGTAAGCTGATTATGGTCTGTCGCTATATTCGAGGTATCAAAAATAGGTGCAAGTTCATGCTGTGCAGGGGCAACTTCATTGTGCTTTGTCTTTGCAAGTATACCGTATTTCCAGAGTTCTTCGTCAAGCTCCTTCATATATGCAGATACTCGTGTCTTGATAGTGCCGAAATAATGGTCATCCAGTTCCTGTCCCTTGGGCGGTCTTGCTCCGAAAAGCGTTCTTCCGCAATATATGAGGTCTTTTCTCTTATCGAAAACTTTTTTGTCAACAAGGAAATATTCCTGTTCAGGTCCTACTGTTGTATCAACACGCTTTGTAGTTTCATCTCCGAATATTCTTAATATTCTCAATGCTTGTGTGTTGAGAACTTCCATTGAACGCAAAAGCGGTGTCTTCTTATCGAGAATTTCTCCCGTGTATGAGCAGAAGGCTGTCGGTATGCACAGTGAACCGTCTTTTATAAATGCGTATGATGAAGGGTCCCACGCTGTATATCCTCTTGCCTCAAAGGTCGCACGGATACCGCCCGAAGGAAAGCTTGATGCATCAGGCTCACCTTTTATAAGCTCTTTTCCCGAAAACTCCATAATAACCTTTCCATCAGGTGTCGGTGATATGAAGCTGTCATGCTTTTCGGCTGTAATGCCTGTCATCGGCTGGAACCAGTGTGTAAAGTGTGTTGCACCGTTTTCTATCGCCCATTCTTTCATTGAATGTGCCACTACATTTGCCACTGAAAGGTCAAGAGCTTTTCCGTCCTCAATAGTTTTTTTGAGTGCCTTGTAGGTTCCCTTGGGCAAACGCTCTTTCATTGTTGCATCATTGAATACTCTGCATCCGAAAATTTCAGGTACATTCGGCATAGTCTATAACTCCCCATTCTTGAAAATTTGTCGTCAAAATGTCAAAAAGGCACCGTGAGTTTTTTCAACCCACAGCACCTTTGCTGTCGTTGAAAAAATTATAAATCATCTTTTTGAATAAGTCAATAGATTTTTCTTTCATTTTTTGTTTTTGTGCAACAGATGATTTTTTCTTGTCTTTGTTGACAAATTTATTATATATTTTTCAAACTGTCCTATAAATCACCCGTTAAAAAATTGACTTTTTTTAATATTTATACTATAATTTTTATAATCAATCTCAGGAGGCTCCTTATGCCAAAACAATATTTTTTCAGTATAAATTTGCTCATAAAGGATAATTACCATATTGACGAAACCGTTGCTTCGATAATATCGGATGAAAAATTCTTTCTTGAAAACGTTCAGCTCATTCTGATAGACTCTGTATGCAGTGAAACAAGCATTTCCATATGTTCGGGATACAGTGAAAAATTCCCCGATAACATTTTCTTCATTGATACATCAGGAAAAAAAACAGCTTCCTCATATAATGATGCCTATCCTGTATGCACGGGAAAATATATATCTTTTATAGACAATTACGGCGAATATTCAAAAAAGGCTCTGTCTGTTCTATATAATATCCTCAGCGACAGTGAGACAGACATTGATATTGATATCGTATTGATAAAGTACTTCAGCAATTCAAAGCCGTATGTCAATGACCTTGTTTCAGGCATGGTCTCTCTCAAGGATACCCCTGATAATTTCGTGCTTATGCTTGGAGGATATTTTTTCAGCAAATCAATATGCGACAATATCGAATTTGATACAAAATTAAAATTCCATTCGGAAGATAAATTTATCATACAGTCCCTGATACAGACATATTCATTCTTATTCACTGAAAACTGCAGTTATACATCTTTCTGTTCCGATGAACATGATATGATGCAGTATCGGCCACAGTACAGCAGACATTTCTATACAGCCTCTATAAATGATCTGATTATCCCGATGCTCAAGAAATTTCCTGATTCTGTTTTTGTAAAATCAGCAATGATTTATCTTATTGACATAAAATTTTCGCTCAATCAGGATGATAATTTCAAAAACATACTGAGTGAAAATTCTGTTAGGGATTTTTTCAGCTCCGTCAAACAGGCTCTAAAACATATCGACGACTGTATCATACTTAATCCACGTCTTTGTTTACTTGCAGAACTTGACATTGAATTTCCTTTCAGTCTTATAAAACTAAAATATGACGATTTCGATATGATTCCCGACAACGACCTCGTCTTATTCAAGGATACGATAGAAAAAAAATATTTTTCCTCATACAACACAATAAACAAATATACTCTCAGTGGAGAGCTTGTTTTCAGTATCAATCAAGCATATATCAACTCCTCAAAGAATATTTCCGCTGAGATATCTGCAATAAATTATAAAGACAACTGCCTTTATATTGACGCATTTCTCCAGAACGCCTCATATCTCGAAAAGGATTTTTCTTTGTATGCCCTGGTCAATCAGACCAAAACAGAGATACAGCCCTCAGAGATATACAACAAAAAAACCTTCTTTGATACTGAATTTATCAGAAAATTCTCTTTTAAATTTTCAGTTCCCGTAAGTTCGGGAAAACAGATAGATACAGTCTGCATTATCCTTACCTGCCAGCACTTTTCTGTCAGAATCAGTATGAGATTCAGCAATGTTTTTTCAAGGCTTTCGGATATAAAAAACAGCTTCTGGCGTTTTTCCGACAGAGTCCTTTCATATGATGAAAAAACAAAGTCACTTGTCATCCGCCGTTATACAGAAAGCCTTATTACAATGAATGAAAGCAGGTTCATATCCGAAGCAGGTAAAATTCTTTCCTTCACCGAGACACTCCATTACCGTCAGTTGAGAAAAAATATCAGGCATATCCTGAAAGAAAAAAACAATAAAAAATATTTTGTATTTTACGATGATTTCGGGATAAATTCAAACGGCAACCTGCTTTTCCGCTACTTCTCAAAATCCAACAAGGACAAAAAATTCATTCCGTTTTTCATTGCCGACAAAAATTCTCCCGAATACAGCTTTCTTATAGAGTCAGGCTATGAAAATGTTCTTGAGACCGGCTCCAAAAAAGCTAAATCCATCATACTTTCAGCTGATATAATATTCGCCTCCGACTGCAATGTATATGACTCTCTCGGATTTTCAAAAAACGATATAATATTTTTGCGTGACTATTTCAATTCAAAAATATTCTCCGTAAAAAATTCATTCATGACTTCAAATACTCCTCAGTTTGACAACCGCCTTAAAGATAATATATCAAAATATTTCTGTGCATCTGAAACAGAAAAACAGAATCTCCTGCAAAAGCAGTATGGCTATTCCGATGATATGATCAAAATAACAGGATATCCGATACTTGATTCGACCTTCAATGAAAAAGAGAAGCTGATACTTCTAACTCCGGGAAACAGAAAATCCTTCTCTGCTTTCAACAATTCAAATTTCAATACATTTTCCGAAAGCAAATTCTTCAAAGTTTATAATTCCATACTCAATGATACAAAATTAAACACCTCTCTCTCTGAAAATGAGTTTAAACTTGCTGTGCTTATGCCTCCAACAATAGAAAAATATATGCATTTCTTTGATTCAAATGATAATATCTCCTTCTATTCATACTCAGAAAAAAATATTGCTCTCCTGATAGGAAAGGCTGCAGTTATAATCACCGACTATTCCGAGCTGATGTATAAAATGGCTTATCTTAATAAACCAATTATATATTATCTCCCCAAAAATCTCCCAGTACAGTCGGAGGCTGAAATATACGACCTTCAGAACAACTCTCTCGGTGAAATTTTTACTGAACATGATGCTTTGATAGACTATCTCGTTAAAAACATCCCTCTTGATTTTCCTCAGACGGAGGATAACAAACAGAAATGTGAAAATTTCTTCGTACATAAGGACAACAAAAACTGCAGACGTATCTTTGAATATATCGAAAAAACCGAGCTTGACAATAATGTAATTCTATAGTAAACGACAAAATAAATTGCTCAATGTCATTCCGAGCAAAGCGAGGAATCTTTGAAAGATTCTTCGTCACTTCGTTCCTCAGAATGACAAAAGGAATTTTTCATTGACGTTTACTATAAAATCCCATTGCTGATACCGTGATTTTTTTTATTTTACACTTACCTTAAAAAACTTCTTGACAACATTCCCTGTTTCATCCTTGACCTTTGAGCATATAGTATATTCCGCTTTCCTTGCGGGCTTTATCTCAACGGATGTTTCTTCGCTCAGTGTCTGTACCCATGTCCATTTCTTGTCCGTATTCTTCTTATATACAACGGCATAAAGATATTTTCCCATACCGCCCTCGGCTGATGAACTGAGAGTTACCGTTTCACCAAAATTTATTTCCTCGCTTGAAACGGTAGATGTATTCACCAATTCAGGCAGGGTATTCTTTATTGTAAACGGTATGGACATAACGCCTGTGAAATTTCCCTTGAAGGTCAGCAATGCAGATGCCTTTCCGGGAGCAATATTATTTTCATACTCAATATCATAATCCTTGCCCTCTTCAAGAGTCATCTCACCGAATCTCACGACTATATTCATACTTTTCGGCTTGCCGTCATACTGAAATACATTACTGTCGGCAAAAAACGAAAGTGTCCTTGCTTGTATCGGCTCTATCTCAAATGTATATTCATATTTTCCTGTATACTCCCCCATGCCTGTTATATAAACATGGGCTGTTCCAACATTTATATTATCAAGTATCTCTATACGGTAATCCTCGCCCTGCACGAGAGTTTTCCCCTCGATATTCAATGCAAACGGCGGTTTGATAGGCTTACCTGTATACGGATATGACTTCTCCATAAAAAATTCCCCTTATTTTTTATTCGCACATTGACAATGCTATCTGTATCATATCATTGAAGGTCTTTTCCCTCTCATCAGAGGAACAGCTTTCACCTGTCAGCGGACAATCCGAGATAGTACAAATACAAAGTGCATTTTTACCAAGACGAGCCGCATTTAGATACAATGCCGCACTCTCCATTTCAGTCGCAAGTATACCCAGCTTTCTCCAATCTGCAAGGCTGTCCGAATCATCATAGAACAAATCTGTTGTATACACAGAACCTACATATACTTTTTTATTTAACTTTTCAGCCTGCTCATAAGCCCTTCTGAGTAATTCAAAACTTGCTGTCGGTGCAACTGTTCCGTTAAGTCCGTACTGTAAGGCAAAATTTGAATTTGTACAAGAGGACATCGCCAAAACTATATCACGCAATCCCAATTTTTCACTTACTGCCCCTGCCGTTCCTATCCTGATTATATTATCCACATCAAAGAATTTGAACAGCTCATAGGAATATATCCCCATTGACGGCATTCCCATACCGCTTGCCATTACAGACACTTTTTTATCACGATAATATCCCGTATATCCCAACATTCCCCTGACTTCATTCACCAAAACTGCTTTCTCAAGGAAATTTTCTGCAATATATTTTGCTCTCAAAGGGTCGCCTGGCATTAAGACAGTTTTGGCAAAATCTCCCTTTTCAGCTTTTATATGCGGAGTTGACATTCAAATCACCCCCCCAATTAATATCCCAAACTTTCACCAACGATAATTACTTTTATTCTGTCTTTATGTCTTTGCTGAGCCGTTACAACATAATTACAGCATATTCTTTCGGGACTCTTACAGCCCTCTGCCAGCATAGGATTATCAGCCGCCATACATTTTCCCGTAACTGCACACGGAGTTTTACACTGAAGTCTTTTTGTATTTTGAGGTGCTGCAACAGTTTTAAGTCTTACCATAGCTGCATTTATATCTGGTACTATTTTGTTGTAACCTGCAATTACAATGACACTCTTAGGTCCATAAAGAATTGCCGCAACTCTGTTTGAATTACCGTCTACGTTATACAGCAAGCCGTTTTCAGTAATAGCATTTGCACTTGTAAAGAATACATCCGCCGAAAATGTCTTTTCATATATTGCAAGTATATCCTCTCTTGTCAAGCCCTCTGCATTTCTGTCAAGGTAATTGTAATCTCCGTTTGAGAGAAGTGCCGGAATATTACATTCTCCGAGCGTCACAGAACCCCCGTGTGTCACCGTATCGCCCTTTGAAATAAGAGTTTTGACGAGTTCGGCAACATTATCTTTTTTCTCAACGTAATATGCCTGCATATTATTTTTACGCAATGCTTCCATAGTTCTTTCAATAATCTCTGTCATAACAAAAAACTTCCTTTCAATGAATAAATTTATATTTTTTATGAAAAAATAATTTTATATAGTAAATTATTATGTCATTCCGAACGCAGTGAGGAATCTTCAAAAGCCCCTTCACTTCGTTCAGGGTGACAAATCGCTGTCGCTCCTCAGAATGACAACACATTTACTATAACAAGTCAAAGTGAGGTAAATATTTATGAATAATGATGAAACAAATGAATTGCTTTCAGGAATCTATAAGCTGTCAAAAACAGGCATAGAGGCTGTTGAGACTGTTCTGCCGAAGGTTGAACAGGAGGCTCTCAAGGAGGAACTGACCGAACAATACAGTGATTACTGCAAAGCGGCTTCCGACAGTGAACAGGCACTTCTGCAAAACGGTGTTGTACCAAAAGATATCGGAATTCTCCAAAAAACAGGTATGTGGAGTTCCATACAGCTTCATACGATAAATGATACAAGCTCCGACCATATTGCTGATATAATGATAACAGGCACTACCAAAGGCATTATTGACCTTACAAAGCATATAGGAGCCTGCCCCAATGCCGACAAGAAAACTATCGACTATGCAAACGGATTTATATCAAAGGAACAAAAGCACATTGACAATTTAAAGACATTTTTATGCTGACTGCATTGTAAAGAAAGCATAAATTCCTATTGCTGCCAGAACCTCGCATATAAATATTGCAGGTATTCCTATCATAAAAGTCTTATGCTTTGTTTTATGATGTATTGCTCTCATTGTAATATACATTGTAACACATCCGCTCAACGCTGCAAGTATCAGGAGATTTTTTTCCGATACTCTCCAGCGTTTTTTCTTTGCAAGTTCCTTATCCTTTACAGTCACAACTGCTGCCGCTATATTCATTGCAACTGCATATATAATTATTAAAATATGATACCATTCCAATTTTCTTTCTATCTCCTGTCATTAATTCTATAATATTATTATATATTTATATATAAATAAAATCAAGGTTGTGTTTGTATGAAAAAAAGAAAAGTTTTTTTACCCTTAATTTTTTCCGTTATATTCCTCTCGTTAAGCATAATATTTATTTCCTTTACTCAGAATAAACAGACAGTTCAGACTGAAAATTCCCGAATTTCTGAAATTTCCGTAACTTCAAAGGAATTTTCAGAAACAATCTCCCCGGAAACCGAGAATGAAATGCACGGTATATGGATTCCTTATATGTCTTTGACTTTATCTTCAGATGAACGCTCAAAAAATGCCTTTGAAAACAAAATTAATATCATGGCGGAAAAATGCCTGAAATATAAAATAAACACTGTTATTATACAAGTACGTCCTTTTGGTGATGCAATTTATCCATCAAAGATATTTCCCTATTCTCATATAATCATGGGTACTCAGGGCATTTCACCCGATTTTGACCCCCTTGATATTATTATCAAAAAATTCCATGAAAAAAATATCTCAGTTCATGCGTGGGTAAATCCTCTGAGAATATCCACAGGAAAAACTCCAATATCTTTATCCGACAACAATCCATATAAAAACTATCCGACTTTCACCTATGACAACGGCATTTATTACAACCCTGCATATCCTGAAGTACGAAAACTTATCATTGACGGCATAGGCGAAATTGTACGAAATTATGACATTGAGGGCATACAGCTTGATGATTATTTTTACCCGTCAGATGACACGGATTACGATAAAGAAAGTTATCAGAAATATGCAAAATCCGTCAAAAGCGATTTTCTTCCAATATCACAGCATGAATGGCGAAAGGCTAATATAAATATGCTGATAGAGGGAATTTACTCAAAAATACACTCAATTAAAAATAATGTTGTATTTGGGATAGCCCCTCAGTGTAATTTTGATAATAATGAAAAAATCGGTGCTGACGTAAATGTATGGTGTTCACAGAACGGTTATATAGATTATATCTGCCCTCAGCTGTATGTCAGCAATAATCACCCAACTTTTCCGTTTAATCCCCTTGCCGATAAATGGAAAGCTACTGTAACAAATCCAAATATAAAACTTTATTTCGGCTTGGGAATGTATAAAGCGGGTTCTGATGCCGACAACGGTACATGGCTTTTGAGTGACGACAATCTCCAAAAGCAAATAGAGTACAGCCGAGCCATTAAAACTAACGGATTTATGCTGTACTCCTATGAATATCTTGAAAATGCCGACACCGAAAAAGAAGTCAAAAACGCTGTTGCGATAATCGAATAAACTATCGCTTTGTCATTCCGAGCGAAGCGAGGAATCTTCAAAAGATTCTTCGTCGCTGTCGCTCCTCAGAATGACAGTATAATAATTTTTCGTTTTCATAGAACTCACATTATTCAGTAATCTTTGAACAGGCTATTGCAAGCGAGCCCGGTCCTATATGACAGCCTATGCTCAGTGAAAGAGGCTGACCGCTTACTTTGAATCCCGGAAAAGATTTTTCTATTTCCTTACGCCACTGTTCAGCTTCCGAATTGGACATATCGGAATATGAGTATAAAAGCGACATTTTTTTATTGTCAGCGTATTCCTTGAAACGCTCGTCAAAATCCTTGTGCATAGCTTTCAGCAAAGTTTCCTTTGCAGATTTTGTTCCCCTGCACTTTGCATAAGCATCAAGCTTTCCGCCTTGTATCTGCAAAACAGGCTTCAAATTCATAACGCTTGCTATCAATGCACCTGCCGTTGTAACTCGTCCGCCATTTTTGAGATACTTCAAATCATTGACCATTATGTAGATACTCGATTCCAGTTTATCTCTTTCAAGCTTTTCTTTTATCTGCTTTCCTGAAAACCCGTTTTTAGCCATTGCTGCGGCATCTTTTACAGACTGATACTGTGTAACGGATATTCTCTGATTATCAACAACATGAACTCTGCCCCCAAATTCTCTTGACATCATTGAAGCGGTCGTGCATGAACTGCTCAAACCCGACGACATGGGAATATAAACCAATTCATCATAATCTTTCAGAATACCTCTCCAAAAATCCGTAAGTTCATTCGGAGAAGGCTGTGAAGTTGCGACTTCCGCCTTTGAGTTTGCAATAAGCGTATAAAAATCATTCTGAGAAAGGTCTACTTCCTCATAATACTGCTTGCCGTTTACAAAAAATGTCATAGGAAGAACATAAACTCCCAATTTTTTAGCGATATGTTTGGTAATACCACTGTTGCTGTCTGTTGCAATAGCGACCTTTGACACAAAAAACTCCTCCTCAAAAAACTTTATCAATAATATAAGTATATAACATTTATGTCGAAATAGCAAACTATTTTTTACAATAATACACTAAAAAATCTCTTGACAAAGTCTTAATAACATTGTAAAATAGTATAGTATTTTGAAATAAGTCGTTGTAGCTCAGCAGGATAGAGCGATCGCCTCCTAAGCGATAGGTCGGAGGTTCGAATCCCCTCAGCGACGCTGTAAAACGTCCCGTCACTTTGTGTCGGGGCATTTTTTATTCTTTGACAAAAATTTATTTCTGTGCGGAAATCGCATTAAATATTGAAATTTTCGTCTTTTTATAGTATATTATTTGTATATTACTTTTTGAATAGAGGTATAAATAAATGAAAACCAATAAAAAAATAATTGCAATGAATATCTGCATTGTACTCATATTGCTGTTTTCCGCCATATATGTTGCAGCAACGGGAAATCATTACACACTTCACACAAGAGCTATGACAGATGCCGTAAATATCAACCCAAAGGTCGAAGTAAATTTTACTTCCGAAGGTATATTGGAAATGGAAGATTACCGCATTGAAAACGAGGAACTTTTGATTGATTTCAAAGCTGTAGGGCAAGGCAAAACAGGAATGACATTACGCTATCAGCTTTTTGACGATAGCAGCATGATGGAACATTATATGAAATACACATTTTCCGTCAATTTTTTGAACGTTATATTTGAAAATACCAATGGAAATTTTAATTTCAACGGTTATGATATAGTTATTATTGCAATTCTGACATCATTACTGATAACTGAAATCATTATGATATTTTTGTTCAACAGTTACAGAAAGCAAGGAAATTTTTGTTATCAGATGATTGCCTGCGGCGGTATCGGCATTTATATCATGATAATTTTACTTTATATTACTTATAAAATGCTCAATAATGTCGTCAATTCTTTTACAAATTTTTTAGTTTTGGTCACAGAAACAGGTATTATGCTGCTGCTTGCACTTGTACCTATAATGCTGCTTATTTCCCTGCTTCTTGCAATAAGCAATATATGGCTCATGCGTAATGAAGGTTATCGTCCCGTAAATGCTTTGGGTATAATATTTGCCGTTCTGTGGGCTGTCGGAGTCATATTCACGATAGGAGCATATAACCTTGCAAGGCTTTTGAACCTTGAAACATATAATATTACTATCATAAAAGACATTATTACATATATTGTCGTATATATAGAATGTATGTTTCTTTCTACTATTGTCTGCTCATATCTTTCGACAAGGTATAAGCCGCATTATGACAGAGATTATATTATAATTCTCGGCTGTGGTATCAGAAAAGACGGAACTCTTACTCCACTGCTCAAGGGCAGAGCTGACAGTGCAATTGCTTTTGAGAAAGCACAGTATGAAAAAACGGCAAGCACGCTGTATTTGTTCCGTCAGGCGGACAAGGCTCCGATGAAATAATTTCGGAGGGAGAGGCTATAGAGCGTTATCTTCTCAGTCAGGGGATTCCTGCCGAACGTATATGCCGTGAGGATAAAAGTACCAATACTTTTGAAAATATGCAATTTTCCCGCAAGGTAATAGAGAAACACGGCGGAAGTATCGAAAATAAAAATATAGCCTTTGCGACTACCAATTATCATATTTTCAGAGGATATATCCTGTCAAAAAAGAACGGTTTTGATGCAAAAGGCATTTCCGCAAAAACAAAGTTCTACTTTTATCCCAATGCTTTCTTAAGAGAATTTATCGGTCTGCTTGTCGACCAAAAATGGAAACATATTATATTCATGTTCATTGTAATTCTGTTTTTTGTAGGATTAAAATTTTGGATATAAAATACATAAATAATCATCATATTTTTACGTCTTGCTGTATAGTAGGACGTAATTTTTTTTGCCGTCTTTCAAATCCGTTTCATTTAACGAAAAAATATCTTTTAGTCTTTGATACCGTATATCATTGTCATTTATCTCCAAAAATTCTCCGTTGATAAAATCTATATCAATATGCCTGAAAATAAGACTGTTATTTTCCAACTCAAACACATCTTCAAAATATGTCACAGAATATATGTCATCAACATTATACCCAAATTCATCGGCAAACAAATTAAATTTCTCACTTCTCACTCCTCATTCCTCACTAAAAAAAGGCACTCGGAGAAATAATCCCCCGAAGTGCCGTAAATATTTTTTTATTTATTGCATTAGACTGCTCTAGTAACCTTACCTGAACGAAGGCAACGGGTGCAGACATTAACGCGTTTTGGGCTGCCGTTTACAATCGCTTTTACCTTAACGACGTTTGGCTTCCATGTTCTGTTTGAGCGTCTGTGTGAGTGAGAAACCTGAATACCGAAAGTTACTCCCTTACCGCAAATTTCACATTTTGCCATGTTTTTTGCACCTCCTATGGTGATTAAAAAAGATTTAAGTATTGCCTAAAAACAGTAAGTAAAATTACTTAACTTCTACCTCAGCACCAACTTCTTCGAGTTTAGCCTTGATAGCTTCAGCATCGTCCTTGCTTGCACCCTCTTTAACTGCCTTAGGAGCACCGTCAACGAGAGCCTTTGCTTCTTTCAAGCCGAGACCTGTGATTTCACGAACAACCTTGATAACCTTGATTTTCTCAGCACCTGCTGACTTAAGGATAACGTCAAATTCTGTCTGCTCAGCAGCAGCGGGAGCGTCACCTGCAGGACCTACAACCGCAACTGCAGCAGCAGCTGATACGCCAAATTCATCTTCTACAGCGTGAACGAGCTCTGAGAGTTCGAGAACTGTAAGACCTTTCAATTCTTCTACAATAGCTGTAACTTTCTCTGATGCCATTTTGAATTACCTCCAAATTTTGAGATGTTTTTTATTTTCTTGAAATTATGCTTCTGCGGGAGCTTCTGCCGGAGCAGCTTCTTCTGCATTAGCTTCACCGCTCTTGTCTACAATAGCCTGTACGGCTCTTGCGAAAGATGCGATAGGTGCCTGGAATGCACCCAATACATTTGCGAGCAGGACTTCTCTTGACGGAAGTTTAGCAAGACTCTGAATTTTTTCGAGACTGATTACTTCGTTATCAAGATAACCTGTCTTTACTTTGAAATTCTCGTGAGTATCTGCGAACTTCTGGAGAATACGAGCTGCTGCAACATAGTCTTCTGCACTTGTTGCGATAGCTGAAGTACCGTTAAGTACATCATCAATACCGTTAAGACCTGCCTTTTCAGCCGCACGCTTGATGAGAGTATTCTTTATTACAGTGTACTTTACACCGCTCTCACGAAGTTCCTTACGGAGCTTTGTATCGTCCTCTACATTGATACCCTTGTAGTCAACGATAACACCTGCAACTGAACTTTGGATTCTTTCAGCAAGATCGGAAACGATCTGCTGTTTTTGTTCCAAAACCTTCTGACTTGGCAAAACGATTCACCTCCGAATATTTAAAAAATACGCCCTCCACTTTGCGAGGAAGGCGTAGAAATACATTCAAGTATTATTATACAAACGCACACAACCTCGGCAGGCTGGAAAAATTACCCATTATGCTTTTCAGCACCTGCTGTCTACAGTCAACAGCATTATTGATTATACCACACCGAAATGTGTATGTCAAGCATTTTTTTAGAGTGGAATGTTAAGAGTGGAGAGTGGAGTTATGAAATCTTCCACTTCATTCCCAAAATCCACTTTTTTTCTTGTTTTGCAGTGAAAAGTCAGATTTTACATTTGCTTCACTCTCAACTCTCCACTCTCAACACTAAAAAATCAGACTGCACCGCTGATTTTTGCAGGGTTTACTCTTACAGAAGGACCCATTGTTGTTGTAACAGCAACTGATCTGATGTACTGACCTTTTGCAGCAGCGGGTTTAGCTTTGATGATAGCACCGATAAGTGCGTCAAAGTTCTCGGAAACCTTATCTGTACCGAAAGAAACCTTACCGATGGGGCAGTGAATGATATTAGTCTTGTCAAGACGATATTCAATCTTACCTGCTTTTGCTTCCCTGATAGCCTTTGCGATGTCAGGAGCAACTGTACCAGCCTTCGGGTTCGGCATAAGTCCACGGGGACCGAGGATCTTACCGAGACGACCTACAAGTCCCATCATATCGGGAGTTGTGATAAGTACGTCAAAGTCTGTCCAGCCTTCGCTCTGAATTTTCTGTGTAAATTCTTCTGCACCGACATATTCAGCACCGGCTTCCTGAGCCTTCTGAACATTGTCACCCTTGCATATTGCAAGAACTCTTACCTGTTTGCCTGTTCCGTTCGGAAGAACGATAGCACCACGAACCTGCTGATCAGCGTGACGAGAGTCAACACCGAGTTTTACATGAAGCTCAACAGTTTCGTCAAATTTAGCTGTACCTGTTTTGAGGCAAACATCTATTGCTTCTTTTGAATCGTAAGCCTTTGTTTTGTCGATGAGCTTTGCAGCATCGACATATTTTTTACCGTGTTTCATTGGTTTTCCTCCCTATTCAGTGGTAAAATCGGAGATTATTTTGTCCTCCCACTCGGGGATAATCAGTCGATTACTTCAATACCCATACTTCTTGCTGTACCTGCGATCATGCTGCAGGCTGATTCAATGCTTGAAGCATTGAGGTCGGGCATTTTCTGTTCTGCGATCTTCTGGATCTGCTCTTTTGTGATTTTAGCAACCTTTTTCTTGTTAGGTTCGCCTGAAGCTGATTCGATACCGCAAGCCTTTTTGATAAGAACTGCCGCAGGCGGAGTCTTTGTTACAAAAGTGAATGAACGGTCTGCATAAACAGTGATGACAACAGGGATAATAAGTCCTATGTCATTCTTTGTACGCTCATTGAATTCCTTTGTGAACATCATGATGTTGACACCGTGCTGACCGAGAGCCGGTCCTACAGGCGGTGCCGGTGTTGCCTTGCCGGCAGGTATCTGAAGCTTTATAAAGCCTGTTACCTTCTGAGCCATTTTTAACTGCACCTCCAAAATTTGTGGTAAAATGCGGAGAGATATCAAAGAATTTTCTCTCCTCCCACGAGGGAACTGATCCCCCAATAACAACAGGATATTAAACCCTGTTATCAGCTCATTTTATTACTCCAGCGGCTCGACCTTGAAAATATCAAGCTCAACAGGAGTCTGTCTGTCGAGTATCTGAACGATAACACGGACTGTCTTGGCATTGAGATCTATTGATTCAACTACACCCTCACTGCCGTAGAAGGAGCTGTCCTTAATAACAACCCTGTCACCGACCTTGTATTTAAGCTCGACACTCTTTTTGACTGTATCCTCGTTCTCACTGTGATCGTCAAGACCCATTGCCTTGACCTCCGCATCTGAAAGCGGTATCGGCTTTGAACTCGGACCGACAAATCCGGTACATCCTCTTATATTTCTTACGACATACCAAGAATCGTCATTCATTACCATTTTAACAAATACATATCCGGGGAAAATCTTTCGCTCGACTACTTTCGGTTTGCCGTCACTGCCCACCTCGGTCACTTTTTCAAGTGGAAGGCAAATGTCCGTGATAAGTTCCTGAAAACCTCTGTTTTTTACTGTTATTGCAAGATCCTCACGAACCTTGTTTTCATAACCGGAATATGTATGCACAACATACCATTTTGCTTCATCGCTCGGCATAAGTATTCCCTCCGACACTCATTGTTTTTTAGTTTCCGGCAAGATCCATTACAAGTCCGAAAAGGGCGTGTAATCCTGTATCAAGACCGAAAATTACCAATCCGGAAACCAACATTACAAGCAATACTATGCCTGTATTTCTGAAAGTTGTTTTCGGAGTCGGCCACACTATTTTCTTGATTTCCCTGATAATGTCACGGAAGAAACCTGAAATTGCACTGCCTGCTTTGGCAAACGCATTCTGTTTTTTTTCTTCAGCTTTTTTCTTAGCCATTGCTGAACCTCCGTTTACTTTGTTTCCTTATGCAGAGTATGCTTTTTGCAGAATCTGCAATACTTGTTCATTTCAAGTCTGTCAGGGTCATTCTTCTTGTTTTTCATAGTGTTGTAGTTACGCTGCTTACACTCTGTGCAAGCCAATGTTATTTTTACTCTCATTAACGGCACCTCCCGGTATTACGGAATATTGTTGACCTCCCTCAAAAAGGCTAAAAAAAATTGCCCCATACGAGGTATTTACAGTATACCACACATATCCCTTATTTGTCAAGAACTTTTTTACAAAATTGCTCTATGTCATTGAGAGCAATCCCACTGTCATTCCGAGCGTAGCGAGGAATCTTTTGAAAGATTCTTCGTCACTGTTGCTCCTCAGAATGACAAATGGCAATTTTTAATAAAAATTCACTTTATTCGTGAATATGTTCCTTTTTGTAATTCTGAAAAGCCAATACTGCTATCGCAATATCGCATAGCATTAGAATTATTTTTAGAAGCATATAAAATTTTTTCATAGTTTCACCTATCACTCTATCGACACTATATTATAACATTCCTCAGCCGAAAGCAAATCTGATTTCATAATAGTTTGTCTTTCGTCTTCGGTGATGTTGTCTGTATATATTACTCGTCTTTTGAGATTTGAAATTGTCTTTTCATAGACTGTTCGGGCTGTTCGTCCGTTGGAGTAATATTCCATTTTCGTCATTTTCTCGAATATTGGAAGATAATATTCCCTGACATCTTCGGCTATCTTGTATCCGCCTTTTTTGCAGAACAATGCAAATATATCATACATTTCTTCTGGGGTGTAGTCTCTGAAATGCACTTCTTCTATCCTTGAACGCATACCGCTGTTTGATTTATACAGTCCCTGCATATCTTTCTGATAGCCTGCAAAGATTATACAGCATTTGCTTCTGTGTTCGGGGGCGTCCATGAATGCTATTATCTGTTCAAGTGCATCTTTCTTGAAATTCGCTCCACTGCTGTCATCAGCATAGGATAAGCTGTATGCTTCATCTATGAACAATACTCCATTGATTGATTTCTTCAAAAGCTCATAGGTTTTTCCGCTTGTTTGTCCGACATATTCTCCGATTAAATCCTTTGCAGTGCATGAAAAGAAATTGTTTGTTTTGACAATTCCTAATTCTCTCAGACATTCTCCGAATAATTTTGCACTCGTTGATTTTCCTGTACCGGGGTTTCCGACAAAGAAATAATATCCCGGTGTTATGCCGTAAGTCGTGCGACCACTTTTCTTGGCATAAAGAATTTCCTCCTGCTTACGCAAAATTATTTCTTTCAAATCCGACATTCCTATCTGTTCATTCAGACTTTGCATAATATCATCAAATGTACGGGGATTTATCTGGTCTTTGATAAGTTCAAGCTGGTCTTGAGGGATATCGTCTTTTGTATATTGATATTTGTCAACGCTTTCATCTGCCTTGCTTACTCGTCTTAACAAAAGTTTCTTCATGTCAATGACTAATTTCTTGACATCTCCCGCATTGCCGAAATTCTCAGTCCTTGTATTGTACTTATATTCCATTAACAATTCTATAAGATGATGTGCCTCGTCTGTAATAGTTCTCCCCTGCTGTTTGATAGTTATATCAAATATCTTTGTAAGCTGTTCGGGGGTATAATCAGGAAAATTCACTATCCTTACACGCCTTGACAAGCCTGCATTGAGTTTCAGAAAATCCTCTACCCTGTTCGAGTACATTCCGAATATCATCTTGAAATCACTTGCATTTTCAGTCATCTTGGTCATCATTGCACCGACTATTTCATCACGGTATGCACTGTCGGCTATCTGATACGCTTCATCTATATATAATACTGAATTATGGTCAATAGCTTCCTGTATCTTCTTTGCAACTTTCTCTTTTGAATCACCGACATGAGTACCTATCAAATCAGACGCATCAACAAATAAAGTTTCCTTACCGCCCAGAACTCCCATGACATGATAAAATCTGCCTATCATCTTGCCGACAGTTGTTTTGCCTGTACCGGGATTACCTGCAAATATATAATGGTCTGCATAATGGTCTGGCTTTACTCCTCTACGTTTACAATCTTCTTCATCAAGAATTTCAAGCCGTACATTCTCAAACAATTCCTTGACGAACTCCATGCCGATATAATTATCTATCTCAGCATAAATTTCATCTATCGAGGAAACTCCGTGCTTATCGAAATATTTTTCATAGCTTCCGAAATCTTCTTTAGTTATAAGCCTCGCTTCATCATCTCTCAATGATGACTGCATTTTTGCTTCCCTTGCAACTGCAACTACATCCCTTGCATTGCCGAAATTTGCCCTATCACGCTGGTCATAGAGATTCTTGAAAAACAAATCCAAGTCAAGCATTTCATCAATTTTATAACCGTCTTTATTGCAGTTTGATACAAATATATCTTTCAATAAATCAGGCTCATAGTCCTCTATTGTCAGTATATTCGCCTTGCTGAAACGGCTTGACAAGCCTGCATTCATTTTGAGAAGTTCGTCCATTGGTTCGGGATAGCCTGCCATTATCATGCAGAATCTGTACTGCTTGGGATTTGTCATTATAGCGACAAGCTCATCAATAGCCTGCTTGGGATAATTATTTTCCTCACTGCCGTCAAGAAGTGAATATGCGTCATCTATGAATAAAACTCCCTCTTGTGCAGACATTACAGCTTCCCTTGTCTTGCCTGTCGTACCGCCTACATATCGGTCTATCAAATCATCCCTCGTTGCTTCAACGGTCAAGCCCTTTTTCAAAATACCGTTCTCATAGAATATCTGTCCTATAAGTCTTGCAACGGTAGTTTTTCCTACACCCGGATTTCCTTTGATAACAAAATGCGGTACAGGATAATTAAATTCTATACTGTCATCAGGCGTATTTATTCTCTCACTTGCACAGACTAATTTCTTTTCTTTCTTTGATGCAGGTCTTTCAGCTAATATACGGGCTTTTTTCTGCTTATAGTCTTTGACTATTTCCTGTATTCTCTTTGCGACACTTTCCCAACCCCTTGTATTCATAAGAATCTCCATAGGGTCGCCTGAATCAGCTTTGAAACGGCTGTATATTTTTTTAATTACACCCTCGTCAAAAGGCACTTTGTCACCGTCATAATATTTCATATAATAAGCTATATTCTCATAAACGGAACTCAGATAACCTGCACGGTTTTCTTCACGGTCAGCCTCACGGCTCAAATACATCAGCGAAGAAACCATTTTCGGAACATCTGTTATTTTATATGACAGCTTTTTCCCATTATCCCCAACTATTCTCAGATATTCAAGCATATATCGAAATTCGTCCTGATTCGGCAAGCCAACATACATTGTACAGCTTCTGTTTATAGTCTTGTTATCATTGAAAAATCTGTTTCTGAAAACATCTCCGCTTTGAAGTTTGTCAAACATTCCCGAAATGGACTCCGCATTCATCTGAGGTGCAAGGAATATACAGATATTCTCATTTCCGTTGAGAGTATATTCGTCCCACAAATGAGATAACAATTCAGAATACTGTTGCTGAGGTGCGGAATTATCCGTGATAAAATCCTGAAAGAATGTAAAAACAACGGCTGTTTTTATGCTTGAATCAGCCATCATTTTTTTAGCGTCGTCAAGAAATTCGGCAGGAGTTATTTTAGGCTGTTTATAGACCATTTTATTATTTTGTACATTAATATTTTCAGAGGATTTTTCCGCATCTTCCTTGACCTGCTGTTCCTGCTTTTTAATTTCTTCATTGTTTTGCTGTTTTGCACGGGGACTTAAAATTCTTCTTTTGGGCTTGTCGGAATTTTCATTCTGTGTAGTCCGCCTTTTATTTTTGTTTATTGCAAGAACAGCACTTTCATCATCAAGGACATATTTACCTGTATTCTTCGCACCTGAATAAAAAACTATTTTCTTATATCCCAGACTCTTTAAATAAACATTGAGATAGGGACGGAAATTATTTTTCTGCAAATCAGGCGATATGAACATATCATCCAGATTTCCGTATATCAGAAATATTTTATTCAGATTTGGTCTTTCAAGTATCGAACTCATGTTTTACTCCATCTTCAATTTCTTTTTTGTTTCGGTATCGGCTGAAAGTTTGTTTCGTGTTTCGGCATTGCACTTTATATCAACGCTTGCATAAGGATTGTTTCCCTTGACCACCTTTTCAATGCACTCTCTGTAATATGCTTTTCTTTCTTCGTTAGCCTCGTCACCCTTGATTTGTTTCAAATCAACTTTCGTTTGAATATCACCGTCAGGCATATATTCGGGGGCAAGCGTAACAATAAGTTCCTCACCCGTTGATTCATTTGCAAGACCTATATGCAGAGCCTTGTCGTGAGAGTCATTTTCATAGGCATAGCCGTTGAACATGAAATTATGTTCCTCGAAGAAATCTATTATTTCCTCGCTCATATTCTGACGAGAAAAAGCATTGTTCATATTTATAATAGCCTTGCTGACACACTGCGAAGCCTGCGGATACAATTCATTGTTCATAAAATCAATACATTCCTTCAACTGCTGAGTTGTCAGTTGATTTGCATTGTCTGCCCTTAGAGCATTATATAATTCATTGGATTTGTTCAAGATATAATCATATCGTGTCTGACCTTTTGCATTTTTATCTGTATAATCGGATATTTTCACCCCGATTATATCATCTGAAAGAGTCTTGCCTGAATTTTTCTCGACATATTCTTTAACTTCCTTTGTAATAATCTCCTGAGCCTGAACAAAACTCTTTATCTCCTCGGACAGTACCAATGCAAGACTGTAATAATTTTCCCATTCCTGTTTTTTTGCATCAGCCTCAAATATCTCGTCAAGAGTATTCACCGCAACATCCTTTGAGCTTGCCAAAGCACTTTCATACCTGCCCTTGTTATATAAATCTATTGCCTGATTAAGCTGATTATTAAGAGAAACAATCTGCCTTGAAGAATACTTTTCTCCCTCAAAATCGTCTTTGAGCGACTTCAAAAGAGATTTGGCTTCCTCGATATAACTCTTTGCGATTTCCTTGGCTTTTTCGTCTTTTGCCTGAATATCATTCTGTAATTTCTGCAATTCATTCAGATTCTCGGAATATTTTTGATTTATATTCTGAGTAACCTGAGACATTGTTTCGGCAATTTCCTTTTTATAGCCTGTATTGAAATCATTCTGTGCTTTATAGATATTCTGTAAGGACTGTGTGCGGGCATTTTTGATATTTCCGAGATACTCCTGAAATGCTGCAATATCATTTTGCTGAGCGATTTTATTCAGTTCTGCTCTCTGCATATTCAATTCATTCATCATTGTATCAAAGGTCTGTGCATTAAGTTTCGCCTGATTGTTCATAGCCTGATTCATTTCTACACGGAAATTTCCGATTTTATTTTCGGCAACAGTTGTATTAATCTGAGGTCGCTGAATAGGCTGTGCAGGGGGCATCGTTGGCTGATTATAGCCCTGATAATATCCCTGATTCTGCTGCATATTATTTCTGACATTCTGTTGAATCTGATTTCTCTGATTACGATTGTTGGCGGCATTTATTGCAGCACTTGCCGCTGCCGCAACACCAGCAACTGCAAGTCCCCCTACGACCAAAGGAAATGCTCCCGCCAATAATAATGGTACTAATATCAATCCGCTTGATTCTCCGCTCATAAAAAAATAACTCCCCTCTACAATTTATTTTTGATTTTTTCTAAATCCCGTGCAGTATCACTGAATGATTTGTTTGTGTTCATTTTAAGTGAATTAATATCTGATGTGTAATTCACTATCCCTGACGATTCATCACATTTAATAGCTTCACATATATGCTGACAAATATCATGGGAATATAATTCCTGTTCTGCTGTGCCATAGTCTATGTGAATTATAATTCTGTTCTCGACATTATTTTTCGCCTCAACCGGAACAAGATATATATATATCATATTTTCCGAGGAATTTTCAAAGACTATTTTAAGCCATTCCCTTGTATCTTCCGTGACAGTTTCATCATTGAATGTTGTTTTTATATAATCCTGAAAATCCTTTGATAAAAGTACTTGTTCGCTTGCTTTACGATAACCTGTCATTTCCTCGTGCCATTGAAGATTTATCTCGTCTGAAAGAAAATCTATGATAGCTTCTCCCCAATCCGCTCTCTGACATGACATTGAATATCTCAGCTTATACAGATTACTGAATAACGAAAGACTGTCGGATAATTTTGTTATATCCTTGATATATTCTTTTAGTTCATCAGTATTTGCACTGTCGGGCTTTTTCAGATATATTTCCTTGCCTGCACTCTGAATTTCAGCGGCAATCTTTCTGTATTTGTTCATTGACTGTACGAGTTTGGCAAATTCTCCCTTTGACCAGTAATTTATCTCGACAAGATGTTTTTTTCTGAGTTCAGGATTATTCCTGCTTTTTTCGTCTATGAAATCCTCCCAGTCATCAAGCTCCTGCTGTATCTGTGCAGAAAAGTAATTCAGCTTCATAACAAATAAATCATACTGTCTATCCCACTCGATAACCTTATCATCTATATTATAGCCGAGTCTTTCCAAGCCTGATTTTGCCGATATTGCAACAGCCGTTGCTGCTTCAAACAAGCCTGCTTTGTATAGCATCTGACCGTCTTTAATGGCATTGTAAAAGATATTCAGACGTTTGGGCATGAATTTTTCATGGGGCTTTTTTTCTATTTCATGAAATTCTCCTGTTGCATTCAGAAGATACTCTTTCGCTTCCCTGCTGCTGCCCTCATTACGCTTTGACATATCATTTCTGATGGACTGAACAGCCGCTTCAAGCTCCTGATTTTTACGTTCAAGCTCTCTTTCACTTTTCTTGACATCATCAAGGAGTTTTCTGTAATTACCGTTCATATCTGAAAGTTCGTTCTGAACCTCCCTGTCGATATTACGCTGATATTCTTTCAATAAACGCTCATATTCTTTTTTTGCATTTTCGTCATGCTCACGGACAGCCCTTCTCATATCCTGCTGATAGCTTTCTATTGCTCTCCTGTTTTCACTGAGCATACGCTGACGTTCTCTTTCGGCATTCTGATTCTGCTGATGAAGCTGTCTCTGAAGTTCGTCTATTTCCCTTTCAAGTTCTCTTACCCTGTCCGCCATTCAAATATCACTCCATTATTTCTTTGAATTCTTTCAACTGTTAACACCCTCTATTTCCATAGTCTTTTTTTGTCTTGCAATGATGAAAAGGGCTATTTGTTTTTCAGCTTCATCTATTTTTTCCGTTATCTCTCTGATAATATCCTCTATCGGTTTAACGTCCTTATCCTTGTAGTATTCAAGAATAGATTTATCTATTTCAATCTGCTGTTTCAGACCTTCGACTTCACTTTTTGCAGAATCATAGTCTTTTTTATATTCTTGCTCTATTTTGAGAATTTTTTCTTTCATTTGAATTTCATCTGAATATGCAAGATTAAGAATATATTTATCCTCAGACGGTATCAATTCAAATTTTTGGAATGACTTGTCTATTTTATAGGCATTTTCCTCTTTTTTGTCGGCATTTCTTATAATTGAAACGGACTTTTCAGAGACATCTCCCGAAAAAGTTATGACACATTTCAGAGAATTTCCCACAGATACAGGTCTTATCGTCAGGATATCACCGTCAATGCTTTCGGATATATTGAAATTTCCGTATACCTTTACACGAGAATTTTCATTATGTATCTGAGTGATATAATCCTCGACATTTCCGTCATTCATTTGAAAGGCAAGGCTAATTGTCTTTTCCTTGATTTCCTTTAATATATTTAATTTTATCGTATCACGCACTAATATTTCAGCTTCAAAATTCACCGATATTTCCTCCCGATTTTTCTTTAAGTTTTTGCCAAACATCAAGTACATTTTTTGACGGTACTCCGACAAGCACTACTTCATTTGGATTTATTTTTATTTCAGCCCGTCTTTTGTATGAAGAATAATATGATTCGCCGATATTTTTATATCTGTCTGAAAGATAATGCAGTCTTTGATTTGACGAGCCGATATATGCCCTGCCGTCATCAAGCTCTTTGATATATCTGCCGTCAATGAGTATATCAGTAACGCTTAAAAGTTGTTTACTGTTTTCGTCTTCCAATAATTCTTCGATTGTAAATCCCGAATAGATTATAACACCAATATCTTTTGTACTTTTCACAAGAAAGACCAATTGAAAAAGTCCTTTTGCCTGTAAAAAAGGTTCACCGCCACTTATGGTGATACCCTCTGTATCACTTCGCAAAATTTCCTGTGCAAGCTCTGATATATTTTTTTCTGTATATACACCGTTTTTTGTATTCTCTGCAAGACATCCATCGCAATCAAAGCAACACCCGTGAACCCATATAACAAAACGTCTGTACGGTCCGAGCAGGTCAGTATTTTTTTCCGTATGTGATATTAAGATAATTCCGTCATCCGACATTCTCTTATACAAATTCTTTTTCACCTCAAATCAAGAGAGAGTGAAAAGCGGATTTTTTTGAATAACTCCACTCTCCACTCCCAAAACTCAACTCTTACTCTACGTCTACACCGAATGAACGGCAAAGGGCTTCAAGACCGCCGCTGTAACCCGATGCAACTGCATTGAATCTCCACTGACCATTTTTACGATATATCTCGCATACTACCAAAGCGGTTTCAATGGAAAATTCTTCTTCAAGGTCAAACCGGAGTATCGTTTCACCATCGGGTGCCTCAGGATAATCCAGTGTTGCAAAACGCACATAAGCATTTGATACCTGTCCGAAATTCTGATGACGTATATCTGCTTCATGTATAGTTACAGTAATAGCTATTTTCTGAATCTCAGGCGGGAGTTTTGTGAAGTCAATATATATCTGTTCATCATCACCGCCGTCACTGCTTCCGCCCGTCAGGTCATCACCCATTGATTTTACTGCACCGCCCCTTGCTTCAAGGTTGTTGTAAAAAACGAAATCCTCATCACAAAGAACTCTGCCGTTTGCACCAAGAAGAAACGCTGAGGCATCAAGGTCAAAGTCATAGCCGCCGTCATATTTATTAGGGTCCCAGCCCAAACCTACAAGAGCATACTGCAAAGAATCTCCCAAGCCTACTCTTTGTCCTTTTCTAAGACTGACTGCCATCTCAAAATACCTCCGTTTTAATCAGACATTCACACCGTATGCACGACAAAGTGCTTCAAGACCGCCGCTGTAGCCTGCCGCAACTGCATTGAATTTCCATTCGCCGTTTTTCTTGTATATTTCGCATACAACCAGAGCCGTTTCAATGGAAAATTCTTCTTCAAGGTCGAATTGAAGTACCGTTTCACCGTCGGGGGCATCGGGATAATCCAGCTTTGCAACACGAACATAAGCATTTGAGACCTGTCCGAAATTCTGATGACGGACATCAGCCTCATGTATTGTTACGGTAATAGCTATTTTTTCGATTTCGGGCGGGAGCTTTGTGAAATCAATGTATATCTGTTCATCATCACCGCCGTCACTGTTGCCACCTGTTGTATCATCGCCCATTGAACGTACTGCACCGTCACGGGCTTCAAGATTGTTATAGAAAACGAAATCCTCGTCACTGATAACTTTGCCGTTTGAGCCCAAAAGAAATGCCGAAGCATCAAGGTCAAAGTCATATCCGCCGTCATATCTGTTGGAATCCCAGCCCAAGCCTACGAGGGCATACTGCATGGAATTGCCCAAGCCTACTCTTTGTCCTTTTTGAAGATTAACTGCCATTAAAGGATACCTCCCTTATCAAACATTTACACCGTAATCACGGCAAAGTGCTGCAAGACCGCCGCTGTAACCTGCTGCAAGGGCATTGAATTTCCATTCGCCGTTCTTCTTGTAAATCTCGCATACAACGAGAGACGTCTCAATAGAGAATTCTTCTTCAAGGTCAAACTGTATCATAGTTTCGCCCTGAGTATCTGTTTCATTTTCTATCTTGAGTACACGGACATAAGCATTTGAGACCTGACCGAAATTCTGACGGCGAGCCTCTGCCTCATGTATTGTAACTGTGATAGCGATTTTTTCAACTTCGGGAGGGAGCTTGCTGAAATCAATGAATATCTGCTCGTCATCACCCTCTGCACTGCCGCCGCCTGTTGTATCATCGCCCATTGTTCTTACAGCTTCATTTCTTGATACGGGATTGTTATAGAATATAAAGTCCTCATCACTCGGAACTTTGCCATTTGCATTGAGAAGAAATGCAGAAGCGTCAAGGTCAAAGTCAAATCCGCCGTCATACTTGTTAGAGTCCCAGCCCAAGCCTATAAGAGCCATTTTCGTACCCTTGTCAAGTGAAACTCTCTGTCCTTTTTGAAGATTAACTGCCATAATAAAAAAACTCCCTTTCTGTAATTAATTGCACATTGATAATTGTTTTATCTCCAAACGCTTTTGGGAAGACCATAGCGTTCCGCAAGGTCATCAACAGCCCATATATTCATAGGCTGACCAATAGCATTGAATTTCCATTCACCGTCTTTTCTGTACAGTTCACCGAATACCATTGCACATTTGCCGTTATAGTCCTCAGAGGAAAGATTGTATATGCAGAGTTCCTTGTTTGTATCAGCGTCAACTATACGGATAAAGGCATTGTTTATCATGCCGAAATGCTGATGACGTTCATTAGCCTGATATATGCTGACAACAAAAACTATCCTGTCATATTCCATAGGAAGCTGTGAAAGTTCTACCATAATTTGTTCGTCATCGCCACCGCCGCCGCCTGTGAGGTTATCACCTCTGTGAATAACACATTGTGTCGGATGATTGAGATTATTAAAGAATACAACGTCAGTTCGTTCAACTATCTTGCCCTTCTGAAGAACAAATGCCATTGCATCACAGTCAAAATCCTGTACACTTCTTCCGCCGAAAAGTCTGCTGAAACCAGTGGGTTTCTCAGCCTCGTCCCAGCCCAAGCCTACCATTACTCTTTTCAAGCCGGAATTTCCTTTTGTAAGGTCGACCTTCTGACCTTTTTTAAGACTTACACTCATTTTTGAAGTTTCCTCACTTTCTTTATATATATTATAGCCTTTTATTATTAATAATTATACTTAATCTTGTCTAATTTGTCAATACAGCCACAAAAAAACAAGGAAACATGAAAAAAATAATTTCATGTTTCCCTGTGAAAAATATCAGTACCTTGTTAACGTGAGTTCGATGTAACTAAAAAATATTTTAACAATGATGAAATTGAGTGTGTCATTCCGAACGTAGTGAGGAATCTTTAAAAGATTCTTCGTTGCTTTCGCTCCTCAGAATGACATAAAAGAATTGGACTTTACAACATATTAGTCTTTCCAGATGACCTCGTCTTCAACAAAGCCCTTTTTCTTTTTCTCGTTTATGATAAGTCGTGCGAAGAATCCGCTGGCAAATACAAGTGCCGAAACTACCCAGCCTGCAGCGACCTGTGACCATATCGGATAACCGCCGTAGCTGCCGCCCTTTGCTCCGAAAAGGTCTACCATGTTCCATACGAACAGGGCAATAAGCAATATCGGTGATACGAATTTTATAGAATAAGCGAACCACCAATAAGGTGTCTTGAATTTCTTTGTATTCCTGTTGACCTCGGTAAGAACTTTTTTAAGGCTGAATGTCCAGCCGATAGCAATACATTCAAGAACGCCTATAAGTATAAGATTTATCTGATTGGTCCAGTTATCAACTATATCGAGCCATGCAAGCCCTGCCTGAGTTGTGAATATGATTGAGATAAGACCACATATTGCACAAACCGAAATAGTAACTTTTTTTGGCTGCAAGTGGAATTTATCCGCAACAGCCGCTGATACACCCTCAACTATCGAGAATGCTGAGTCTATTGCAAGTGTTATGAGCATCAGATAGAATATTGCACCGAATACTGCATTTAGCCAGCCTATATCTGTAAGATTAACTATTGCCTGCGGATATACGACAAATGCTGTTCCAATACCGCTTGCAGTGACTTTGTCGAGCATACCTGTACCGCCCATTGTCGAGAACATAACGATACCCGAAAGAATGCTTATAGCCATATCCGAGAAAGCTATGATAACAGCGTCCATTGCAATATTTGCATCATCTCCGAGATATGAACCGTATGCGAACATTATAGCCATCATAATTGAAAGGCTGTAAAATACCTGACCGATAGCATCGACCCAAAGTGACGGGTCTGCAAATGCCTTTAAGTCAGGTACAAAGAAAACAGCCAAGCCTTCGCCTGCACCGGGCATCGTACAGCCCTTTATTGCCATTATCAAAAGAAGAACAACAGGGGCAAATACCGTGAATTTAACAACTTTTCCGACAGAGCTTGCACCGTTTCTGATACAGTAGAATATCAGTCCCCATGCAATGAGAGTACATAAAAGTACTTCTCCAGGGATATCCGTTCCCTCAATAGCACCTGTTGTTTTTGACAGTTCAAAGAACAGTCCTGCTGCCTTTTCGGAATTGCCCGTCATGCCTGCAAACTGCCATGAATTGACAAACATGAGGATTACCCATGCAAATACGACTGCATAGTAGCATACGATGACAAAGGCATTGCTTGTAGCCGCCCAGCCGATAAACTCAGCCTTTTTGTTGATACCACGCATCGACTCGATAGCACCCTTGCGGAATTTTCTTGAAATGGAAATCTCCATCATCAAGAGCGGTATACCCATCACGACCATTGCAATAAGATATACAAGCAGGAATGTACCACCGCCATGCTTTGCGGCAAGTCCCGGGAATCTCCACGCATTGCCGAGACCAACGGCTGAACCGATTGCAGCGAGGATAAATGTAAATCTCGATCCCCACTGGCTTCTTTTCTCCATAGAAAACACGCTCCTATTAAATTTTTTAGCATCATTTACCAATTTGATTTAATATATCGGTAAACAATTAGAAGTTATTATATCACACCACGTCATATATTTTCAATAGAAAAAAGAATTATATTTAAAAATATGTCATTTTTTGTTCTTTCTTAAAACAATTTCGTATATTCCAAGTATCAAACAGCCGACAGCATAACACAAAATATCTTTCCAGTCAAACGAAGTGCCGATAAGTACCCTTAAAAAATGGTTTTGTATTCCAATAATATCCACAATATGTATTTCCTGCAATAATTCGACAATTACTGAAAATACAAATATAATCAAGGGCAGTAATACATATTTTTCGGGAATTATTATTCTAACAAAAGCGTATATCGCAATTACAACTATAATATCTCCCAAATATGGTCGGATAAATCCGTCATGCACAAAAATTCCTATGATAAATTCAATAATAACCAATACGGCAAATGCTATGCCATAAAACAATCTTTTATTTTTCAAATCTGTAACCCCCTTTCCAGAAAAAAGACCGAAACTGCCGTTTTATCACGACAATTTCGGTCTTTAATACATTGCTGATTGTTAATTTTATGTAATCAGCTGTTGAGTTTTTTGATGGGATCACCACCGCCCTCAAGCATCTGACGTTTCTTTTCTTCGGTAGCTTCCATTTTCTGTATACGCTTCTCGCCTTCATCAGCAAGCTCACGGAACTGTGCAATAGTATCCTTCATCTGAGGAAGTGCCTTTGACTTGTAGCTGCTTACTGCATCGAGTGCCTCAAATGTATTTGCAAAAGCCTCCTTGAGAGTATCAACTGAAACGCTTGCTTCCATAGCCTGCTGCTGAATGCTTGCACCCTGATCCTTGAGCATTTTTGAAGTAGCACCGATAAGCTTGTTGGTAGCTTCGTTTACAGCGTTTACTTTTTCGAGGACTATCTTCTGATTGTACAATGCACTTGCAACTGTAACAGCTATCTTCAGTGCAGATACTGTAACATTTTCAGCTCTCTCAACTGCACGAATAAGCTCTTTGTTGTTTCTTCTTACTATTTCCATGGCAACTATACCCTGCATATTTACAGCCTGCATCTGCTGCATATCCATAACCTTCTGACGAAGCGGGAAAAGCACTTCTTCTTCGATAAACTTTATTCTTTCTTCGTCAACATTTTCAGTTTTTGCCTTTTCGATAGCCGCTGAAATTGATTCGTCCATCTGAGTACCCATTTCAATCTGCTGACCGAGTTTTTTGGTCAGGTCACGCAGAGCCATTTGCTCAATTTCAAGAGTAGTATTGTCATTTTTGAGGACTTTTTTGCCTTCGCTGAGTGAATCCATAGTCTTTGCAATAATAGCGTCTGCCCTCTCATACTTTGTGAAATATGCTCTCGCCGGATTAAAGAGCTTTCCGAAAACTCCTCTTTTGGTGAAGTCAATACCCGAGGGGTCAAGGTCTTTCATCTGCAGAGAGAGTTCAGAAAGACCACTTACAACTGCACCGTTTTCACTTCCCATTTTACTGAGGTCACCGAGACGTACATTGAGCATATCATTTTTCTGAGTGGACTTCTCAACAATATCCTTGCCGAAAGTATCTATTGATGTAATAATGTCACGTCTTTCCTGGAGCGAATCAAGGTCGAATGTCATCAAATTATTTGTATTGGCATCAGCCGCCTTTTCGAGTTTAACTTTGACTTCGGGAGTAGGGGCAACCGCCTCCGCCTCTTTTTCTTTTACTTCATCAAGGTCTGCCAAGTCCATTGAAAATCCTGCCATTTTAAAAAAACCTCACTTTCGTAATTGTAAAAAAATATTTATAAAAATTCCAAGGAATTTTCAGACTTAATTTTGCTTATAGAATTTTGTCTGGTCTATCAGTGAATTTATATCCTGAATAGCCGACATATTTTCTATATCACTTTCATCAGCCGCACTCAGCTTTGAAAGTTCAAGCAACAATTTATCCATTTTAAGAACGATGGTTTCATTAGCCTCAACAAGCTCTTTTACATAGTTTATATGCTCAAGATAGATATTCAGCTTATCGTAGAGGACTTGTTTTTCCTGCTCAGGAAGATTGTCTCCGCCATTCTTTATTTTATAGATTATAACTCTGTAATCTGATTCATCAAAGACCTCTATCCTGTTGACTATCTTTTCGACATTGCCGTTAAAGAGTTCATTGACCGAATCTATTATATTGCGGAAACGTGTATATGACATTTCAGACGGCTGGAAATGCTGTAAGAGTACAGTATCAAGAGCCTTGTTACGTTCTTTCATTTTACCATACTGCTGCATGGTATTGTTGATGTTTTCACGAAAGGTCTTTTTGTTCCACTGCTTGCTCAAGCCAGATATATTTTCTGCAAGAGCCTTTGTGGACTCAGAATTATCATTTTTATTCTTTTTGCCGTTAGTGATAACAGGAGTCCTTTTCTTTGAAAAGAGTATTGATATATTTCCCCAGATAAAAGCTATCACGCTGGCAACTATTACCGTAACGCCTATTATTGTAGAAAAGAGATTTTTGCCGATATGTATGCCGAGGAGTCCCTGTGAAAATACAACTATATTCAAAACGATTATGCCTACATTCAGAAACAAGAGCTTTACCAATTTCATTTTTATTATTTCCTCCTTTATCGTAATCACTATGATTATATTTTACTATCCTGACAATATTTTGTCAACAAAATTTGATTGCAAAATAACGATTTTCAAAAAAGAAAAATCGGATTATTTTTACCCGTCAAATAATAATATTCAATTTAATCAAGCGAAATACAAAAAATATATAAACTTTGCCAATTTTCAAAAAAAGGATAGATATTAAAAAATATCTGGTGTATAATATGTGATTGAAAATAAAAGAAAAATCGGAGGGTATTTCCAATGGCAAAAGATAATAAAGTTGATATACAAAAATATGAGGAGTTCGTTTCAAACAGTCCTTATGGAAGTTTCACACAGTCATCAAAATGGGCTGATGCAAAGGTCGGCTGGGACAGTGAAGTGGTCGCTGTATACGACAATGAAGGCAATATAAAAGCTGCTATGCAGATACTTTTCAAAAAACTGCCCGTTATCAATTCAACCTTCGCATATTCAACAAGAGGTCCTGTATGTGACTGTAACGACAAGGAAACTTTAACCGAACTGCTTGAAAAAGCCAAAAAAGTTGCAAAAAAACATCATGCCTATATGCTGAAGATTGATCCAATGATACCTCACTATGAACAGGTCACAGAAGAAGAAAATTTTTCCTTTGACAAAAATAAAAGCCTTGAAGTCATTAAAAATTTCAAGGCACTCGGATTTGAATATGATCCCGATATCTCCGAGGATGTCACTGTGCAGAGTCTGAAAAATTATATGCTGAATATATCAGGTAAGACTGCGGAAGAAGTTTTCAACGGATTCCACTCAAAATGGAGATACAATATCCGTGTAGCCGAAAGAAAGGGCGTTACCTGCAAGGCTTACGGCAAGGAAAAATTAGATGATTTCTGTATGCTCATGAAAGAAACAGGTGAGCGTGACGGCTTTCATATCCGTTCCAAAGAATATTTTGCGAATATGATGGACGCTCTCGGCGAACACGCAAGATTATATATGTGCTATGCCCCTGACGGTGAACCTATTTCGGGTGCGTTGGACATCAATTATGCAAAGCGTGTAAGCTATCTCTATGGTGCTTCGGGCAACGGTCACAGAAATTTAATGCCAAATCATCTCATGCAGTGGACGATGATACAATGGGCTGTTGAAACAGGCTGTGATATATACGACTTCATGGGCGTACCTCACTATGATGACGAAACTCACTCAAATTACGGTGTCTACAAATTCAAAAAGGGCTTCAACGGCTATGCCGAAAAATATCTCGGTGAATTCAATTACATTCCCTCAAAGCCAAAATACAAATTTCTGAAATGGGCTGCCAAAACTTTCATGCACCGTGATATTTAATGCTTGTCATTCCGAAAAAACTTGTCATTCCGAAAAAACTTGTCATTCCGAGCGAAGCGAGGAATCTTTGAAAGATTCTTCGTCACTATCATTCCTCAGAATGACAGGAAAAATTTTAAATTCACATAATTAAGGAGTGTCAAAATGTCTTTTTTACACAAATTGTCTGTATATATATTCGGACTTATCTTTTCAACGATAATAATTGGAGTATTGCTGATGGTCGTGGGGATAATATCAATTCCGCAAATTTATGCCGAGAGCAATTTAAACCCCTATGCAGAAGATTATGTTGCCAAAACCTACGGTGACCATTACAATATCTCAAAATACAGTATTGACGGTGTAAGATACAACGTGTTTCAGGACTATGTATATGGTGTTGAATACACCTTTTCGGACAAAAACAAAAATGAAAGTGATTTCGTGATATATGTCGGAAATGATGACGGCACAAATAAAACTGTCACCGACAAACGTTACTATGCCCGAAATGAATATCTTATCGAACAATGCTTCTCCAAATATACAAAAGCTCAGCTCAAACAAAATAATCTGCCGACAAATAAGTGTGACGTTGAAGTTTCGATATATGATCCTGAATATGTATTGTATACCAATCATGCCTTGACATACGAAAATTACGAAGATATCATCTCCGATACCTCTGTCGCTCAACATCTTGACATTTCGGTAAATATCACCATTTCGGACAAATCTCAGAATAACAATGATTATTCCGAAACCGCTAAAGCTCTGTACGAATATTTCAACAAAGCCCCATACAGAAATTTTGAATTTTACTTCACCGATATAAAGCATAAATCCCTTATTATGAATATATATTCAGGTGTCAGCGTCAACGGTCAGCCTGATAAAAACTATGTTCCTCAAAATGCAGTGTCATTGGATCCGTATTATTACAATTATACCGTAAACGATATAAGTTTATCAAATTAATGTCATCACTATATACAAAATTCTCCCGAAGCTTTTGTAATTTCGGGAGAACTTTTGTCTTTTTATGTAAAGCCCTTGAATTTTCTGTCGGAATGTATTATTATTAGAAGTACATCTCACACAAAAAAAGAACAAACACTGACAATTAAATAATGGAGGGATAAGCTTATGTATAATTACTTTCCGACAATCGACCTTACCGCAACAGGCAAAAATATCATAAGACTGCGTAAGGCTCGAGGCTTGACCGTCAAAGATCTCCAGGAGTTCTTCAACTTCTCGGAACCGCAGGCTATCTACAAATGGCAGCAGGGCAAGAGCTTACCGACCGTTGACAATTTATTGGCATTGAGTGTGCTTTTGGATGTACCAATGGAAGCAATACTCGTTTCCACCAAACAAAACTATAAAGATGAGCAGGCTTCAGAGCCTGCTCATTGTTTTTTTATATTCGGCTGTCTGCGATGTGTCAGGAGCATGAAAATATCTCAATCAATTTTTGTACCTGCCCAAAGCCCGAAACCGAAATTTCCGACTCTGCCAAGCACAGTGTTTGGACAAAATGTCCAGCAAAAAATTTAAATGATATGGTCACAAAGCCTTATCAGGGCTATTCTATGGAGATGTACTGACGATTTATCGAACTGAAGAAACAGCGATAAAAGCGGGAGTCGGAATTTGCGAAATACGGCTGAACGAAAGGCTGAACGCAAATCTGTAAAAAAATTCCACAAAAAAGCCAAACGGCTGAACTTTCCGAAGAAAGATATGCAGCATTACAGTTCATCTGCATCTGAACCGACTTCAATATCCTCTTATCCCCTGCCACACCGCACACAACCGAAAAAAGTTAGGAGTGTGGAGTCAGGAGTGAGAAGTATTTTTCTGCTTCCCACTCTTTAACCCATATTATGAAAGGAGTCTTCTTCATGAAAAAACTCTTGTAATCATGTGTGCTTTTATCTGCGTGAGTAAGCGGTGGCGGAGGCTTACTCACACGATAAAAACAATAAGGAGTATCAAATATGAAAAACAAAAACTTGTAAGCGGAATTTAATTGAGCTGACCTTTGAGATAGCTTTCAAAGACACTCGGGAAAGTATCGTTTACATCGAATTTCGGAGTATAATCAACCTCATAGTTGATAAGGCATTTATCAAGCTCGGTGGATATGCTGTCGGATTTTTTATTAATGCCCGAAAGCAGGCTTTTTATCTTGTTTCTGTCGAAGTTGATTGTAACAACTTTCTTGACGGGGCATTTGTATGAAATCTGATTGCCCTCGGCATTGAATCTGTAACCGATACCGCCGTTGTATACGATATT
>CADCDE010000001.1 GCA_902800065.1 uncultured Ruminococcus sp. | reverse complement strand
TTTTACAGCTTGTTTGGCTATATTGTTGCTGTAATTATTAAGCCACATAAACTTTTCATGTGTTTGTTTCAATTCTGTCAGCCTTTTTCTCAATTCATAGTCGTTGATAAAGCCTTTATCACAATCATAATTTATCTGCTCATAATCAAGCACCCAATTATAAATAAATCTTGCCGTTCCCGCACATTCAAACAGTTTGGTTTTCTGCTTTTGGTTCGGACATAACATTACTTTTATAGTTTTTATCACACTTTTCACCACCTTGGGATTTAGTATAATATTCCGAAACTATAAAAGTCAACATATTTTTATAACTTTTCATAAAATCGTTTTAACTGTTAAAAGCCCCCATAAAATTTTTTATGCAAGAATATATTATCATAATTTCCCGTTTCAATCAAGGACTATTTATTATAGATTGTATTTTTTGTGATGTCCGTTTATAAAGATCATAAAATA
This sequence comes from uncultured Ruminococcus sp., assembly GCA_902800065.1. GTDB lineage: Bacteria > Bacillota > Clostridia > Oscillospirales > Acutalibacteraceae > UBA1213. The sequence goes on along the minus strand of CADCDE010000001.1, from coordinate 68,368 downwards.
CCACTATATTCGTGATTATCTGCTTGCACATTATCTTCTGACTGCCCGCAAGGATGAACTGCTGGCATGAATATACATCATTGTTTTCATCTATCCCCGAATTTATAAACAAAAATCTGTCATTGATCTTGTTTATCTCCTCAAGCACCTTATGACGCTTTTCTTCCGTTATCCCCCTCGCAATATATGAAAATATCTCTGCACTGAACATCTCATCAATAACAAGATTCACCGTTTCACTAAAAGACTCTTTCTCGGGAAAATTAACACTATATACCATTTGTTTATTACTCTTTGTTACTTTATAACAAATATTCATTGCTTTAAATGCTTCCTCAAGATAACACGATAAATTATTATCCAATTTTTGTCACTCCTTAGTCACTTTCATATTTTTAATATAACATATTTTTTCATAAAAATATACATCTTTTGAGAATAATTAAATATAATTTAAAAATTTTTTATTGACTTTTTTATATTTTTGTAGTAAAATATATCTGTTGATTTCTGCTGATATAGCTCAGTTGGTAGAGCAGCTCATTCGTAATGAGCAGGTCGTGGGTTCGAGTCCCACTATCAGCTTGGCTTTTGATAGTGACTTTTGAAATTTCAAGAGTCACTTAATTTTTTTATATCAATATATTTTTTTCAGTACTTGTAATTTTCAAGCGATTAAAGTATAATTAGTTGTGTATAAAATAATCCGAATTCTGACAAAAAGGTCGTGTATTTAAAAATGAAAAAATTTACTGCATTCATTGCAGCAGCAATTCTTGCTCTTTCCGTGTCATTAACTGTATTTGCAGAACCTGTCGAGGATGATATCGTATCTGAAATATCAGAATCATCTATCGTACAGTCTTCAGATATCTCATCAGATGAAAAACTGCCGGAGCTTTCGGGATATATCCCCAAAACATATTACACAAGCTACCCCGTTCCGGAAGCCGAGATGTACATAGACCTGCCAAATGATATGTATATCCTGACAAAGAATATAGATGAAAATTCGCCTGTTCTAAAAGCCTGCAAAATAACAAAGGCTCAGCTTCTGAAATCCTTTGAACAGACGGGAAATTATATCAAGGCAAGCTCAAAGGACTTTACCTGTGATATAACCGTCAATATCCTCAAGAATAAAAATACTACAAAAATCAATAATCTTGCCACACTTGATGATGAGGAAATTCAAAGTATCGTCAACAACACTCTCAAGCAGCCGATGTATACAGGCTGGTCCAAAAATATATATAACAATTCAATGTATCTCTCCTTTCCTATCAAATTCAAAGACGAAAATACAAATGTTGCAGGTATCCAGGAATACACCATAATTAAAGGAACAAGGATAGTAATTACTTTCCAGTCATATACAGGTGAAATAGATGAAGCCTTCAATGATATAATATCCTATGTTATGGAAAGCATAGTTTTTGACGGTATTGATCCGAATCCTGCTTCTGAAAGCTCCGAGCCTGTCGAAAATAATACTTCAGTAAAAAATCTCGATATAAGATATATTTATCTGCTGCTTGCAGCACTGATAGCTTTAATATTCCTCACGTTTATCATAACTACAGCTATGAGATACAAAAAATCTCACCACAAAAAACTTCCGGAGCCTGTTATCGAAACTCATCCTCAACCAAAAGAAGAAAAAATACAAGAAAAAAACGATATCATATCAAAAGATGAAACTCCACAAAATATCAACGAAACCCAAAACGAAGAAACCACTAAAAATGATGAAACACTAAAAGAAGAAACCTCTGAAGCAAAGCCTGAACCAAACGATACATCAGAAAACATTCCCACTCCTGCTGAGAAGGAGGCTTCAGAAAGTACCGACAGCGACCAAAAAACTGAAGCTGTAAGCGAGGAAGAACCTTCTGTACCTGTTGTACAAAATCAGCTTGAGCTTGTAGAGATTGCCTTCAGGATAATACCTGTACTTACTCACGAGGATGAAGACCTGACTGAAATATGGAATTTCATATACAAAAAATTCAATGATATAGAATACTTCTCAAACTACTCAAATAAAAACAGCTCTGATACAAACGCCTTTTACAAAATAAACTCTCAGAGTGATATTAATACTCCTCCAAAAGCAGAAAAGACTATTGATGACGAAATAAGAAGTGAAACTCTTGAAACTGTTGTCGGTGACAGCACTCCTGAAGCTATGAAATTTGATGCTCAAAAAGCTGTTCCTGCTCCTCAAGAGGATCTCAACGAACTCATCTATGCTACTCCGCCCACCTATCCTGAAAATGATACTGAGCTTGATACCGAAACTGAAAATGAACCCGATAAACAAAACGACACTTTATCCGATAATGATGACGATTCAAAAATAAAACCCATGCAAACCTCTGAAATGAAGCTCGGTACCCCTCCAAAACGTCCTAAAAATGAAATATATAAAGCAAAGGAAGAAAGCGTTAAAAATCAGAACATTCAGCTTGAGATATCAAAGGATGATGACGGCAGCATCAAAATAGGTGCAAACAACGGTCAAAAATCTCTTGATGTCGAGATCGAAAAACATAAAAAAAATGAAGATCAATAAAATTGGAGTGAATTTTCAATGAACAACTACGACAAAAAAGATTTTGTGTTTGAACGTGATACCGGCATCGAATTCCAGCACGCCAAACCTACAGAACAGCCTTTCAAGCTCAGTAAAAATCAATTTACTGTCATCCCGAAGCTCGAAAGCGTAAAGGCAGAGGAATATAATAAAAAATTCGAGGAAATGCGTTTGTCTATGCCAAAAAATCTTGCATATGCAGGAAAATTCGGCAAGGAAACCATCATTCCTCCGGGTGTTTCATCAAGAAAGCCTCAGCCCCAGCAAAAGGATATACCTGAAATCAAATCCGAACCTGCTCCAAAAGCTCCTGCTGCTGTCAAGGAAACTATTACACTTCCGCCCCAGAATACAAACAAATCTCCTGCTCCTCCTCCAAAGGAACAACTTCCAAAGCCGCCTGCCACTGTTACAACAAAAACTGAACCTGAAAAACCTCCTGTACAAGAAGAACCCATTGTTTTCTACACAGGATATGAAGCTGAAAAAGACCCGTTCAATGACGATACATATAAAAATCAGGAATTCGTTATCGAAAACAACGATAAACAAAAAAATACTTCGATCAGGGACAAGATAAAAAACACTTTCCATAAACTGTTTTCAAGCTCTGCCGAGGAAAATGACGTTTTCTTTGACGATGAAGAATAAAAAGGCGGTGATATTATGAGCAAGATCATTATCTCAAATGTCAGGATAGTAGACCCCGAAAATGATACCGACAGCATTGGAAATATTTTTATAAAAGACGGTGTCTTCTCAGAACCTTTCGATGATGCCGCAGATACATCTATTGACGGTACAGGACTTTGTGCTGTTCCCGGACTTGTCGATCTTCATGTCCATCTTCGTGACCCCGGACAGACCTACAAGGAGGATATAATCACAGGCTGCAGAAGTGCGGCTGCAGGTGGTGTCACAAGTCTGCTTGCAATGCCAAATACCATTCCTGCCGTTGACTCTCCCGAAACTGTTGCCTATATCCTCGACAAAGCCAAAAATGCGGATGCCCATGTATATGTTGTCGGTGCTATAACACATGACCTTAAAAGCAAAACTCCTACTGATATTGATGCCCTAAAAAAAGCAGGTATCTCAGCACTCTCCGATGACGGCAGACCTGTTGAAAACACTGCCTTTATGGCTGCGGCAATGAAAAAAGCCTATGAACTCGGTATCCCCGTGACTGCACACTGTGAAGATCCTTATCTTGCGGGCGGTAAAGTAAACGAAGGCAGGATATCCGAAATGCTCGGTGTAAAGGGAATGCCTGCGGCTGCCGAGGATACAGGCACTGCAAGGGAAATCGCTCTTGCAGAAGCCTATGATCTGCCAATACATATCTGCCATGTAAGTACAGCTACCTCTGCCGCAATGATAAGGGATGCCAAAAAACGTGGCGTAAAAGTAACTGCCGAGACCGCTCCCCATTATATCATGCTGACAGAAAGTCAGCTTGAAAAACGTGATGCGGATTACAGAATGAATCCTCCACTGCGTACCGAAAAAGATCGTATTGCTATGATAGAAGCACTCTGTGACGGTACTATAGATGCGATCGCCACTGACCATGCACCACATTCCGAGGAAGAAAAGTCCGATTTCGTCAACGCTCCAAACGGCTCGATAGGCATGGAAACATCATTTTCAGCCTCATATACCGTGCTTGTAAAAAGCGGTAAAATGACATTATCACAGCTTATCCGTAAAATGTCCTGCATACCTGCAAATATTCTCCATATAAATGCAGGCTCTCTTTCTCTCGGCAGACCAGCCGACCTTATGCTCTTTGATCCCAATGAAACTTGGATCGTTGATCCCGACAAATTCCACGGAAAATCAAAAAATTCCCCCTTCAAGGAACTTACCCTTACTTCAAAAGTAAAGCTCACTGTATGCGGAGGAAAAATAGTCTTTAATGAAATTTAAAAATAAAAGGAGTAGATATTAATGTCATTTGACAGACTTATCAAAAAAATCGTTGAAACTCAGAACCCCACAGTTGCAGGTCTTGATCCGAAGCTCGATTTTATCCCCGACTATATCAAGGAAAATGCTTATATGGAGTATGGCAAAACTCTTGAGGGTGCTGCAGCAGCTCTCTTTGAATTCAACAAAGGTCTTATTGACGCTCTGTATGATATAGTCCCTGCTGTAAAGCCTCAGGCGGCTTATTATGAAATGTATGGCTGGCACGGTGTACACGCTCTCCAGAAAACTATCGAATACGCTAAAAGCAAGGGCTTGTTTGTCATCACGGACGGAAAAAGAAATGATATCGGCACTACCATGACCGCTTATGCAAAAGCTCATCTCGGTATCACCGATATCGAAGGTGAATCCGCTGAAGCCTTCGGCTCCGATGCCCTTACCGTCAATGCTTATCTTGGTACTGACGGTGTTAAACCTGTCATTGACGTATGCAAGGAATATGACAAGGGACTTTTCGTTCTTGTCAAAACCTCCAATCCATCATCTGGCGAATTACAGGACAGAATACTTGATGATAACCTCACAGTCTACAGAACTATGGGTAATATGTGCGAATCATGGGGCAAAGACCTTATGGGCGAATACGGATATTCAGGTGTCGGTGCTGTTGTCGGTGCTACCTACACCAAACAGCTCGGTGAACTTCGCAAGGCTCTCCCACATACATTCTTCCTCGTTCCAGGATATGGTGCTCAAGGCGGCGGTGCAGCCGATGTTGCTCCCGCTTTCGATGAAAACGGTCTTGGTGCTATAATCAATTCTTCCCGTGGTATCATGTGTGCATGGAAAAAGGAAGCAGGTCTTGATACAAAGGACTACGCACTCGCTGCAAGACGTGAAGCTCTGCGTATGCGTGACGAAATCGTTTCATACATTGGTGGAATAAAACTCTGATTAATAAAAAACCGAAGAATCTTTTGAAGATTCCTCACTGCGTTCGGAATGACATACTTCATTTCATCATTGTCAGAATATTTTTCAGTTATATCGAACTCACGTTAAAAAAGTGCTGTACTTTCATTTACGAAAGTACAGCACTTTTTTTAGCCTATAAACATCTGTGTCCAGTAGTTTCCGTCAGAAACATATCCCACACCTATCTCTTTGAAAGAAGCATTAAGTATATTTGCACGGTGTCCCTCGGAATTCATCCACGCATTTACCACAATTTCAGGTGTCTGCTGTCCCATAGCAATATTTTCACCTGCTGTACGATAGCTTATACCAAACTGCTTCATCATATCAAACGGACTTCCATAGGTCGGAGAATTATGACTGAAATATCTCTTGTCTTTCATATCCTGTGATTTCATTCTCGCAACCTCAGACAGCTTATTATTCAATTTCAAAGCCGACAGACCGTTTTTTACACGAATATCATTCACTAAATCAACAACCTTCTGCTCATACTCCGAAACAGAACTGCTCTCCTGCACAGGCTCTGATGTTTTAACCTCCTCCCCTGTTACATCATTCAAATCATTTGTTTCAACAGATGCATTGCTCTCGTCTTTGCAGTCTGTGCACTGTTCATTATCTTCATTCGTAACAGGTACTGCATTATTTTCTTCATTGCAGTCTGTACACTGTTCATTGTCGGGCAATATACCCAGCTTGCCGATAAGCTCCTTTATATCGTCATAGGAACAATTCCCTGTCAGACACTTGATGTCACCTAAATTACAGTTCCCGTTGCAGACAAATGTCTGTATATCATACGGACATACTGCACTCGCCGATACCGCTCCGCCTGACAAGCCAAGCATCAATCCCATTATCACTGCCGATGTTTTTAATATGTTTTTCATACGAAAAACCTCCTTGAATATTTTTTATGAAAGCCTATTGTTATCATCGGCTTTCTGATTTTCATTATAATTAACATTCCATTCAGATTCAACCCACAAATAATGGCATTGCAGGATATATCCGGATATATTAAATAACCTCTGCCACTTTTTTTAACATAAAAAGACAACTTTAATTGATTGTAAATAGATTTTTTCCATGATATAATATATCCATCAAATGAAAGGAGATGCAAAAATGAACGAAAGCTTACGCAAATTAAGGCTTGCTGCCAAGATGACTCAGGAAGATTTAGCCGAAAAAATGAACGTTTCAAGACAATCCGTTGCCAAATGGGAAAGCGGTGAAAGTGTCCCCGATATAACAAAATGCAATGAACTTGCCAAAATTTTTGACCTTGAAATAAATGATATAGCAAATCTCTTTATACCTCAAACGGAAAATAAAACCCTTCGCCCCAAAAACAAGTATGTTTTCGGTGTAAGCAAAATAATCAACAATAAAATCATCATTCCCAATGAGGCGATGACGATATTCAATATCAAAAACGGTGATGAACTTGTCATTCTTGGTGACACAACACAAGGTATCGCTTTAATCCCCAAAAAAGGCTATGAGGAATTTTTCGACATGATTAACAACTTTCAACCATTAGGAGATGAATAAAATGAAAACCGCTATCAAAACAGTGAATTTGACCAAAAAATTCGGCACAAAAACTGCCGTTGACAATATGAACCTTGAAATTTACGAAGGCGAAATTTTCGGTCTTCTCGGAGTCAATGGTGCAGGCAAGACCACTACAATCCGTATGCTGACAGGTCTTTCAGCCGTTACTGACGGTGATGCGTATGTCTTTGACCTCGACATAAAAAAAGACCTTCAAAAAATCAAGTCTCTTATCAACGTATCCACTCAGGAAACTGCCGTTGCCGAAAATCTCACAGTAAAAGAAAATCTTGAATTTATCGCCGACATCTACGGCATCTCAAAAGAAGATAAGGAAAATACCATGAAAGAAATAATATCTTCGCTTGAACTCGGTGAAGTTGAAAATCAAAAAGCCAAAACCCTTTCAGGCGGCTGGCAGAGACGTTTGAGTATCGCTATGGCTCTCATCACCAATCCCAAAATAATCTTCCTTGATGAACCTACTCTCGGTCTTGACGTTCTCGCAAGGCGTGAACTCTGGAAAGTAGTTGAGAATCTCAAGGGCAAAGTAACTATTATTCTTACAACTCATTACCTTGAAGAAGTTGAGGCTCTCTGCGACAGAATAGCCGTTATGACAAACGGTAAAATAAAAGCTCTCGGAACTGCCGATGAACTCAAAAAATCCGTTGGCAAGGATAATCTTGAAGACGCATTCGTTGAAATTGTAGAAAACTGAGGTGTTTAAAATGAAATCAATTACATTCGCTGTAAGAAATATGAAAGAACTTCTCCGTGATTTTATCAGCTATATATTTTGTCTTGGACTCCCTATAATAATGCTTGTCGTTATGACACTTATCAACCAGTCAATTCCTCAAATGGAGGGGGCTCCCAAAGTATTCAACATTGAAAAGCTCACTCCTGCAATGGCTGTATTCGCTATGACTTTCTTAATGCTCTTTGTCTGCATAAGAGTTTCTTCCGACAGAGCGAGTGCTTTCCTTACAAGACTCTACGCTTCTCCAATGAAAAGCAGTGATTTTATAATCGGCTATGTACTCCCATTCGCTCTGACAGGCATTATACAGGCTTTAATTACATATCTCTGCGGTGAAGTCATCTCCCTCATAGTTGACGGCCAAAGCCTTAATATCGGCTATATGCTCCTTTCTATTCCGCTGTTGATTCCTGCAATAGTCCTTTTCATAGGAATCGGAATTATATTCGGAACATTCTTCAATGCAAAAGCTGCTCCCGGACTTTGCTCCGCTGTTATCACCGGTGCCGCTATACTCGGTGGTATCTGGATGGACATTGATACAATGGGTGATGGCTGGAAAACCGTTTGCAGTTGTCTGCCTTTCTATCACAGTGTACAGTATGCACGTTATGCATTTGTCGGAAACTTCAGTGATATGCTCACTCCACTCCTTATCTGCACCGCCTTTACATTAGTTATATTTACCGCTTCAATAATTGCATTCGCTTTCAAGATGAAATCAGATAAAAAATAAATACTCCCACCTTTCACCGCCTTATCCGTTACAGAAACACTCTGTTTCCGGAAAAGGCGGATTTTTTTATCTTGAATTATATCACCAATCATGTTATAATCGTAAGGATGTAATAAAACTATTTCTTTTTTTAATACGCAGACAATGTCATTCCGAACGCAGTGAGGAATCTTCTTGCTATTCCAAATATTGTGAAACATTTTTTTAAGATTCTTCGTCACTTCGTGACTCAGAATGACAGTGAAAAATGAAATAGTATAAAACGAGGAAACTCCAAAATGAACGATAATAAAAATGTCAGTATTTTTACGGAACGCCCTCTTGCAGTAATGGGAATATGTTATATTTCTGCACTTGCCGTTGCTATGCTTACAGGCAAAAACAGCTTTCTGCCTTTATCCATGATATTTCTCGCCTGTACCATATTCTGTATCTGCATAAAAAATTTCCGTAAATTCTCCTTTATATTCATAACAGGTCTCATCGCCGTTTCAATGCTGTGGGGATATACTTATGCCTATATCATGCCTGCTTTGTCACTCAAAGGCTCATCTCAGGAAATTTCAGGCACTCTCTGCGAACTGCCCTACAAATATTATGACAAATATTATTACAAACTCAAAACAGAAAAATATACCATACTTGTATCCTACAGATACAAAATAAAAATAGAACCCTTTGATACTCTTAAGGCAACTGTAAATTTCTATGGAGAAACTGACACCTCCCAAGACTTGTACAACTTTTCCAAAGGAATTTCAATCCGTGCAAGTATAGAACCTCTTAAAAATAAAACTGTCATCAAAAATAACAATAAACCTCTTTATTACTATGCACTTATGACAAGAAAATATATGACCGATAAAATAAATTCTCTCCTGCCCGAGCGTGAAGCCTCATTCGTGAACGCTATAATGACAGGTGACAAATATAATATCAGCGAAAATGAAAAACAAATCCTCCGTGCAGCAGGTATCTCTCATATAGTCGTTATATCGGGTTTTCATGTCGCTGTTATTGCCCGTCTTATACTCGGATTTTTCAAAATCATCACCCGAAAACGAAAAAGGCTTTCCTCTGCTTTATGTATAATATTCATATTTCTCTACATGACTGTCACAGGATTCACCTCCCCTATCGTCCGTGCAGGTATAATGCAGATATTTATACTTATCGCCGATATCATTCTGAGAAAATCCGATTCCTTCAATATGCTCGGCTTATCCGCACTTATTATATGCTTTATAAATCCCTATGCGGTCGCTGATGTCAGCTTCATAATGTCCTTTACCGCAACTTTCGGGATACTCCTTCTGAGTCCAAAAATCTCCGTATGGACTTTTGAGCGAATATCAACTGATAAACTTTATGTTCTCATAAAATCTCTTGTAAATATCTTTGCTGTATCTCTTTCAGCGTATATTTTCATACTCCCTATAACTATCATATACTTCAAACAAGCCGCTGTATATGCTGTAATTACAAATCTCTTTGTCAGCTTCGCTGTGACATTGCTTATATATCTGTCCGTTTTCATGATAATAACAGGCTTCAAGCCGCTTGCATGGACTGTCATGTTTTTATCCGATTATATACTAAATGTTGCCGAGGCTGTCGCAGAACTTCCTGTTTCAATTATATCAACTTCACAGGAATTTGTACCGTTTTGGCTTATTACTGCTGTAATTTTCGGTCTCGGCATGATATTATTCCAACCAAAGCCAAAAATCATAAAATACTATGCAGTCATCACTGCAATGTCTTTTATAATACTTTCCGTCAGCGACAGATTTATAAAAAATGGCAGTACAAAAATATCCGTGCTTGATGTAGGTGACGGCATTTCATGTGTCGTCAACTACAATAACAGGATATACCTGCTTTCAAGCGGAGGCAGTTACTACAAAGCCCATGCACTTGACGATTATCTCACCGACAGTTGTATCTATAAAATAACCTATATGCTCATGTTAGATGACAAAAATGCCTGCACAGCTTATTCAAAGCAAATTCTCGAACACTATGATATCGAAACTGTACAGGTATTCGATGAAAAAGACTATACCGAAAATACAAAACTGCTTTTATCAGTCATTGACGGCAAAACTACTCATACTGCCGTTCAGATAGATGATGTACAAATAAAAGTTCAAAAAAAGAAAAACTGCATGGCAGTCAAAGCCATTTTCGGAGATTTACGCATACTTCTTGCATACAATAAAACCGATTGTGAAAATCTCCCCGAAGACTGGCTCGATACCGATATTTTTATCATCAACGGAAATATCGTAAACTCTGAACTCATAAATTCACTTACAACAGTAATATCCGATGAAAACCACCTCGGAAATACCGCTCTGAGAGCATATCCAAACGGAAACATTGAAATCAGGAGGGAAAACGGTTGGCTAAACTGACATCTGAACAGGATTTTAAAAAAGAAATTTCACAGGCAGATTTCAAACGTATCTATCTCATATACGGTGAAGAAAAATACCTTGTGAAGCACTATACAAACTCCCTTGTAAACAAGGTTACAAACAAAAAAACAAATAACATCGACTATATAAAATTGGGTAATAATGCAGACTTACAGGAAATTTACAATGCCTGTGAACAGATACCTTTATTCTCGGAATACAGGTGTGTTCTTATAAATGATTATGATTTTGAAGGTCTCCCAGAAAGCGATTTCAAGGAACTCGACAATTATTTCAAGGACATATCCCCAAGCACAGTACTCATATTTTCTATGCCTACTCTTGTAATTGACTCCAAGAAAAACGGAAAATTCAAACGTGTTTCGGCAACTGCCGAAAAAGTCGGTATATCCATTGAGTTCCAAAAGAAAAATGAGGCTTCTCTCGAAAAACAGATTATCTCATGGGCTGAAAAAACAGGCTGTACTCTCCGTCCCTCCAATGCTTCAAAAATAATTTCCATGTGCGGAACGGATATGACACTCCTACGAAATGAACTGCATAAACTGACCGCCTATGCAGACGGCTCGGAAATTACCGAGGATATGATAAAACTCCTTGTCGTGAAAAATACTGAAACCCGTATATTTGCATTGTCAGACTGCATTATGTCTGGCGATTTCAAGGGAGCTTATTCTCAGCTTGCACAGCTTATTGAACAGAATGAAAAGCCTGAAATAATATTATCCACTCTCGGCTCTGTCTATATAGATATGTACAGGATGAGAGTCGCAAATGAAAGCGGAATGACCATATCCGATGTATCAGCAGACTTCAAATACGGCAGACGTGACTTCGTACTCAAAAAAGCAAACTCCAATTCAAAAAAATACTCAACATCTGCTCTGCGAAAGGCTCTTGACATCATTCTGCAAACCGACATAAAATTAAAAAGCACAAGGGCAGATACAAAAATTTTACTTGAAACACTCATCACAAGACTTATGCTTGCACTTCGGGAGGATTTATGATTAAAGTAAAAGAAGCTATTATAGTTGAGGGAAAACACGATAAAATAAAACTCGCAAATTTCATTGACGGTCTTATCATAACAACTGACGGTTTCGGTATTTTCAAAAATAAGGAAAAACAATTGCTTATCCGCCATCTTGCAGAAACCCGTGGTATACTCATTCTCACCGACAGTGACGGGGCAGGCTTTGTTATACGGAATTTTCTGAAAGGCTCTGTATCCCCTGATAAAATAAAAAATGCATATATACCCGATATTTTCGGCAAGGAAAAACGTAAATCTCAGCCTTCCAAAGAAGGCAAATTAGGCGTTGAGGGCATTTCCGAGGAAATTCTGTGCCGTGCCATTGCTAATTCAGGTGTAGAATGTGAGCTTAACAATTCATCAAAATCTCAAAAGGAACTCACCAAAACAGATTTATTTGAATACGGTCTGACAGGCTCTCCAAATGCTTCACAAAATAGGGATATTCTCAAAAAAGCCCTGCATCTCCCCGAAAATCTCACCTCAAACGCCCTTCTCGATATATTAAACTGCACAATGACAAAAAATGAATTTGACAATATCTGCAACGAACTTTTCAGAAAGGAATAAATAATCAATGCTCGAAGTAACACTCCTTGGTACAGGCGGTACCATGCCCTTGAAAAACAGATGGCTCTCATCATGCCTTATACAGCATATGGGACATTCCATATTAATTGACTGCGGTGAGGGTACTCAGATTGCTCTCAAGCACTCAGAAAATAAATTCAAGCCTATCGACATCATATGCATAACACATTTCCATGCCGACCATATATCAGGACTTCCAGGATTCCTGCTTTCCATGAGCAACGAGGGCAGAACTGAACCTGTTACCATTATAGGTCCTGCCGGTCTTAAAAAAGTCGTAAATGCTCTCTGCATTATCGCACCCAATCTTCCTTTTGAACTAAAACTCCTTGAATATCCCACAGATATATCAGATTTTGAATACAATGATATAAAAATAACACCATTCTCCGTCAAACACAGCGTTATATGTGCAGGATATAATTTCAAACTTAAAAGAGTCGGCAAATTCGATACCGAAAAGGCTAAAAAAAATAATGTCCCCATGAAAATATGGGGACAGCTTCAAAGAAATGAAACTGTTATATACAATGGCATTGAATACAAGCAAAGCATGGTACTCGGAAATGCACGAAAGGGAATAAAAGTAACCTACTGCACCGACAGCCGTCCCACTGAAAACATCATTGACCATGCCCAAAATGCCGACTTGCTCATATACGAGGGAATGTTCGGTGATGAAACAAAGCTCCCCCGTGCAGTTGAGACAGGTCACAGCCTGTTTTCCGAAGCCGCCCATGTTGCAAAAAATGCCGATGTAAAAAAACTCTGGCTCACCCATTACAGCCCCTCACTTACAGAACCCGAACTTTACGAAAATATCGCAAGGGATATTTTCCCCGATACAGAATTGGGCTTTGACGGCAAATATGAGAAAATTTCTTTTCCCGAATAAAATTAAAAAAAGCTGCCATTCAATAAGCAGCTTTTTCAGTCAATTTTTTCTTGTTGGCTTTACATTTGATTCAGGCTTGATATTATAATCTATAATGCCGTTTTCTTTCTCAAAATTCTTTACATTTTCACGGATAAGCACAAGAATATGGCTGTTGACAGACCGTCCTTCATAATCTGCAATATAGCTTATTTTATCAAGCATTTCCTGTTCAATTCTTATAGATACACTCTTAACAGGCACAAAAATCACCCGTCCTATATTTTTTAAAGCTGTAATGTAACAAATTACCCCACTTCGGTACTTGATAATTAAAGGAGATGAAAAAATTGGAGGACGAAAAAATAATTGAATTGTTTTTCAAACGCTCTGAAAATGCTATCACAGAGCTTTCTCAGAAATACGGTCAGCTTTGTATGACTGTATCAATGAATATTCTCGGAAACAATGAAGATGCCGAAGAATGTGTCAATGATTCATATTTCGGTGTGTGGAACGCTATCCCTCCGCATAAGCCCGACAATCTCACAGCTTTTTTATGCAAAATTGTCCGTAATCTCTCTCTGAAACGCTGTTCCCGCAACTCAGCCGAAAAACGCAAAAGCAATTACGGAGTCTGCATTGATGAGCTTGATGAATGTCTGCTCTCAGCAAATACCGTTGAATCGGAGCTTGAATTCGGAGAACTTTCAGGCACTCTCGATAAATTCATTGCCCAGCTTGACAAAACAAATCAATTTTTATTCGTAAGACGCTACTGGTTCATGGATTCATATGAATCTCTCTCGAAATCTACAGGTATAAAAGAACAGGCTATACGAACACGTCTTTCAAGAATACGCTCCAATTTAAAAAAATTTCTTGCCGAACAGGAGGTCATTTAATGGACAGCAAGGACTTGATTCATGCTATGAACAACATAGATGACAAGTATATCTCAGAATTTGCCGACACAAGTAAATTCAAGAAAAAAACAAAGTTCTACCTAATGCCGAGATTTTATGGAAGTATTGCCGCACTTTTCGTAATAGGCATTTCAATTTTCATATTCATGCCTAAAAATAATTCACCGACAGACATTATACAAAACAATACAAGCACTGAATCTGAAACTTATCATGATGATTTTTTCGGAATCACCAACAATCAGCAAAAAACTCCTCAGCCAACTTATGAAAATGATGTCAACACAGCAAATGAACCTGCCGATAATGCTGTAAAAGGTGAAAATTTTGCAGACGATAATATTTTCAGCATAAAAGTATGTTCTGCCGAAATCTCAACCGAACTGAATCTAAATGACACTGTTCAGATAAAAGGTGATTACAATCCCGTTATGAGTTCATCAAGAGGTATCGGCATAGAATTTGAAATAACTCCAATTGCAAACGGTCTTACACTGCAAACCGACAACGGAAATTTTGTAACATGGAACAAAGATACAGGTGAAATCACAAATCACAGCTCCGAATATTTTATCGAGGAAAAATCAAATGTTTTCTGGACAACACTATCTCCCGAAAATGCAGTAATAAAAATTCTCAGCAGAAATAATGTCATCTCAGTTATAAACATTTACTATGACGAAAATACAAACACTTTTTCGGCTCAAAGAATCCAATAATATCCAAAAATGAGGAGTGAGAAATACTTGTCACTCCTCATTCCTCACTCCTCACTTAATCATTGCCATCATGGCAATCAGTCCGCCACGTTTTCCTCCGCTTGCACGGTGGGAATACAACAATCCGCTGTTACACTTTGTACAGACATCACTTATGGATATATTTATACTCAAAAGACCTGCTTCAAGCAACATCCTTCTATTTGTTTCCTTTAAGTCTATCTTATATTTTCCATGTCCCAGACTTTTCGTAAAATATGCAGGCTTCAGCTCCGTTAGTGATGCAAATTCTTCATATACAGGCGTATCAACTTCATAACAGCAAAAGCCTATTGCAGGACCGACCACGCATATTATATCTGTCGGATCACAGCCGTATTTTTCCGTCATTACCTCAACAGTCGCTTCACCCACCTTTCCGACAGTTCCTTTCCAGCCTGCATGAGCCAATGCTATGACCTTCTTTTCGGGATCGGCAAAATACAAGGGTGTACAGTCCGCATAATGTGTTACAAGCGTTACATTCGGTTCATTGGTGACAAGTGCATCTACACTCGGCATATCATGCTCACGGAATATCCCGATACCGCAGTCGGCACTCGTTACACATCTGACATTTACATGATGATCCTGTGATGAGCTTACAAGCGTATTATAATCAAATCCCGCCGCCTTACAGAAAATCTTATAATTTTCTGTAACTTTTTCAGGATCATCCCCTCTTTTAAAGTTCAGATTCATGGATTTAAACTCATCTGTACTGACTCCGCCTATCCTCGTTGAAAACGCATGGCGGACAAAATCCAATTCCGATAGTGACGGAAATGTCAGAAATCCCACTCCGTCAACAAAATTCAAGTCTGTGTTCTTACTTTTAAATATCATTTCTCAAAATCCTCTGAAATTCTTTTGTTAATGAAAGGAAAAATTATTATGCTTAAAATTTTTAACAAGAAAAAGCTTTTCGGGAACAACATCCCGCCTGCCTGTGAATACTGCCGTTTTTATCAAAAAAATAACGGCGGCAATCCAAGTTGTGCTTATGGTACAGCTATTGAAAATACCTGTAAAAGGTATGAATACGACCCTCTCAAAAGAGAGCCAAGATCTGCACCGACACTTCCCAAATTTACCGCCGATGATTTTACTCTTTGAAAAACTGCATTTATTTTTTCACAGTTTCTTTTTTGTCGTCCTCTGCAAGAGCCTCAGCTGCAAGCTCAATTACAGCTGTACAATGAGGACAGCGTGTTGCAGCTATGTCTATTTCGCTGATACAGAACGGACACTTCTTTGTTGTAGGAGCTGCGGGTTCTTCTTCCTTCTTTTTCTTCGGGATAGCCATCAGCTTATTGATGGACTTTACCAGAATGAAGATGATAAGTGCCATAAGTAAGAAGTTTATTATAGCTGCTGCGAATTTGCCAAAGCCTATCGGACCAACATTCAAAGCCTCTGTTGCCTTGGAGAAATCAGGCTGACCTGTTTCAGCATTGACAAAGCTCTGACCTGAAACTGCTGATACTATCCAGCCGATACCAGGCATTATAACATCATTACAAAGTGAAGTTACGATTGTATTGAAAGCTCCGCCTATGATAACGCCGACTGCCAGGTCAAGAACATTACCTCTCATGACAAATTCTTTAAATTCAGTAATAAATTTACTCATAATATTTTTCTCCTTTCTTTAAAAATTTTATGGATATATTATAGCACACTTTTACACAATCGTAAATATTTTTTTAAAAAATTTTTTTTAATATCCAAAAGTTCCCTCAAGTGATTCGTCATTTTCTATCCATTCTTTGACTTCAACAACTGTATATCTTTCTTTGCTGTTTCTTATAATAACCTTTTCAATGCCTGCATTGATTATCATTCTCTTGCACATCGAACACGCTGAGGCATTTTCAACATAAGCCCCTGTTTTGGCATCCTTGCCCACAAGATAAAGCGTTGCTCCTATCATATTTTCACGTGAGGCATGTATTATCGCATTCTGTTCGGCATGAACTGAACGGCAAAGCTCATATCTTTCCCCTCTGGGAACCTTCAGGTTTTCCCTGACACATACTCCCATATCTATACAATTTTTACGTCCTCTTGGTGCCCCGACATATCCCGTGGAGATTATCTGGTCATTATTGACTATTATAGCACCGTAATTTCTCCTGAGACACGTTCCTCTTTCAAGTACCGTTTCGGCTATATCCAAATAATAGTTTATCTTGTCTGTACGCATTGCATTACACTCCATTCCTAAAAAATATTAATAAATCAACAATAAGCCACACTCCCAAAGAATGTGGCTTATCTGATAGAGGAGAAAATTATGAAAGAAAGGTAGAAAAACTTTTTTACTTTACACAATTATACACCAAATATATTATTATGTCAAACTATTTTTTCAAAAACCAAAATATTTAGTTGAATATTCTGAACCAGTCCTCGATATTATCGGGATACTGATTATAATATCCGCCGTCATCATTGCTGTTGCCGCCGTTTTTATTGAAGTTGTTGCTGTTTTTCTGAGTATTCTGATTTGTACTTTCAGTCAGTACAACTTCAATATCCTGTTCCTTGCCGTCACGATATATCGTCAGTGTAACTTTATCTCCTGCACTGTGTTTTGATATTTCCGAGGAAAGAACATCTTTTGAAGTCACTTCAACACCATCAAATTTCAGTATACAGTCACCGACCATAAGACCTGCATTATCTGCAGCACCGCCATCAGTAATTGAGTAGATATATACACCCTGTCTGTCAACGTTATAACGCCTTGCTGTTGTATCATCAAGAACATCAACTGCTGATATTCCAAGCACTGCTCTGCCCACATAGCCCTTTGTCTTGAGGTCACCAAGAATTTTCTTTACATTGTCTATCGGGATAGCAAATCCGAGACCTTCAAGAGATGTACCGTCAGATGAGCTTGTGGATTTCGCTACGATTATACCGATAAGATTTCCTTCCGAATCGAACAAACCACCGCCTGAATTACCAGGGTTGATAGCTGCATCTGTCTGGAGAAGCTCCATTGTTTTGCCGTCAAGCTGTATAGACCTGTCCAAAGCACTTATGATACCCTGAGTGACCGTACCGCCAAGCTGTCCGAGAGGATTACCTATAACTATTGCTGCTTCTCCGAGATTCAGATCTGATGATGAACCAAGAACTGCAACAGTCAGGTCATCAGCCTCTATCTTGATAAGAGCTACATCAAGCTCTTCATCTGTGCCTATGAGCTTTGCATCATATTCTTTGCCGTCCGTGAGAGTTACTTTTATGCTTGTGGCATCTTCAATAACATGATTATTAGTTACAATATAGCCGTCACTTGATATTATAACGCCGCTTCCTGCACCCTGTGCAACATACTGTCCATAGAATGTACCGTACTTTGTTACCTCTGTTGTTATCTCAACAACCGAATCCTTTACCATTGAAACAACTTCTTCTACATTTGTGGGACCGTTGTCACTCTTTGAAGCCTGTATTATATTCAAGCCCGAATCCGTACCCTGAGTTGTCTTTGCGTTGATACTGACACCGTTTTTAACAATAGCATTTGTATTGGAGTTTCCTGCAACGTATGAGCCTAAAACTCCGCCGCCGAATCCTACACACAATGCAAGGGCAAGTGTTCCTGCGATAAGAGCAATTTTTTTGCCGTTCTTTTTAGTTTTCTTGACAGGCTCGGTATTATTATATCCGTCACTGTATATCTCAGGATAAGCAGGATTATATATCGGAGCGGTATCCTGACTGTGTGAAAACATTTCATTGTACTGCTGTTCGGGAATTGCTTCAACAGGCTTCTGCTGTGTGTATTCGGGATATACTGTCTTCTGATATTCATTTATTGGCTGTGTATTGTTCTCTGCCTCAAATCCGTTATTTTCAAAAAATTCCTTGTTTTCCATAATTGTTACCTCCGATTTATATTTAATTTAATTTTGTTTGCCTTTGATGTTTATATTATAACTCATGTCTTCAAAAAATGTGCTAACAAATTTGATATCTTATTAAAACAATTTATTAATCAACACTTAAATTTTTTTAAGTTTCATCAATTCATCAAGTATATTATTTGCAGCATCATACTTTGACATCAATGGCAATTCTTTTATATCATCTTCGGTAATCAGTGTTATCACATTGGTATCGGTCTTAAATCCTGCTCCGCTTTGCTTTATGCTGTTTGCGGCTATCATATCACAATTTTTCTTTTCGAGCTTCTGCCTTGAATTTTCGACAAGATTTTCTGTTTCCATTGAAAATCCGCATATTATCTGACCATCAGCTTTATGCTCTCCTGCATATTTCAGAATATCCTTTGTTCTTTTCAGCGATATCGACATATCTCCGTCACTCTTTTTTATCTTGTTATCACTGTAGCTGTCAGGTGTATAATCCGCAACTGCCGCTGCCATTATCACTACATCACTGTCAGACAGATTTTCTGCAACGGCATTGAACATCTCCTCAGCCGATTTCACATTGATACATTCCGCAAATATCGGTGGTTTTATACTAACCTCACCGCTTACCAATACAACTTCCGCTCCTCTTTCAGAAGCCGCCTGTGCAATAGCATAGCCCATTTTTCCTGATGAATGATTTGTTATATATCTCACAGGATCAAGGGATTCCTGAGTAGGTCCTGCTGTGATAAGCACTTTCAGCCCTTTATAATCCTTTTCATGTGCAATTTCATGTTTTATATGTTCAATAAGAACATCAACATCAGGCAATTTTCCGACTCCTGTATCATTACAGGCAAGTCTGCCCACTGCCGGGGATATTATCCTGTAATCATGCCTTTTCAATTTTTCGATATTCTCCTGAACTATCGTATTCATAAACATATATTTATTCATAGCAGGTGCTATCAGTACAGGACATTTTGCAGCCATTACCATAGTTGACAGCATATCATCAGCTATGCCATTCGCTATTTTGCCGATAATATTTGCTGATGCAGGAGCTATCATGAATACATCCGCTTTCTGTGAAAGTGAAACGTGTGTCACACTGTATTCAAAATTCCTGTCGAATGTATCAACAAGGCACTTTCTACCTGTAAGAGTCTCAAAAGTAATCGGATTGATAAAATTAACGGCATTTTCCGTCATTATAACATGAACTTCACAGCCCTCTTTTACCAAATCACTTACAAGCTGTGCAGATTTATAAGCTGCAATACTTCCCGTTACTCCAACTACAACAACTTTATTCTTCAACATATAATTATCACCTCAACATACATATTGCACTGCCCTCGTGCAAAGTTATTTTCGCTTCATCAGACTTTATTACATTGCTTACTCCCAACGGAAACTCAGCATTTAAAATTCCATTTTCAAGACCATATTCAAATCCGTCAAGACTTACAGTGCATTTTTCGCACCCGAAAGGAAATATCGAAAATATATGCTCTTTTTTATTTTCTATAACTCTTTTTCCAGAGGTCATGACAAAAATCTCATTTTCACTGTCAAATAAAGATGCTTTTATATCTCTTTGCGACAAATAAAGCAGTGTACAGAAATTTGCATAAGTATGGTCTGTTCTTCCGCCCGTCATTCCGAAAAGCAGAAATTCCCTGTATCCCCTGTCAATACATTCTCTGACACAATACATTGTGTCTGTATCATCTTTATGAACAGGCAATTTTATTTTTTCACACTCTAAATTTTCGGGAAACTCTGATGAATCAAAATCGCCTATTATAATATCAGGCTTTATTCCTGCACTCATTGCATATTTATATCCGCCATCTGCACATACTATACAATCATCTTGATTTACTTTTTCGGAAATTATATTTATATTGCATTCGGGTGACGCCCCTATTATAATACATCTATTCACAAAGTCACCCCCATTTAGGAATAGCCTTCATTTCATTGTACATATATTTATAGCTTTCATGCCTTGACTTTGATATCTTACCGTCAGCCAGTGCCTGCAATACTGCACAGCCCTTTTCAACGGTATGTGAACAGCCTGTGAATTTACAATCACAAATATACTCTGAAAATTCAGGGAAACACTGCTGTATTTTTTCAAGCTCGATAATTTCATATCTTTCTATATCGACTGTTGAAAAGCCCGGTGTATCGGCAACATATCCGCCATGTATCTTATACAGTTCACTATGTCTTGTTGTATGCCTGCCTCTGCCGAGTTTTTTGCTTATTTCAGCAGTCTGTATCTCAAATTCCGGAAAAAGTGAATTTAACATTGAAGATTTTCCGACACCCGTATTTCCCGTAAATGCGGATATTTTATTTTCAAGCAAGGCAAGTATATTTTCTTTTCCCTCACCTGTTTTTATGCTGTATGACAACGCTGTTATACCTGAGCTTTTATATATATCCAAAAGCTCCGAGCAGTCCGCCAGATCGGATTTTGTGAATATTATTATCGGTTCTATCCCCTTGCTTACCGCAACAGCAGTTATTTTATCTATAATAACTGTATTCGGAGACGGCTCTGCAACTGATGATACTATAAAAAGCCTGTCAAGATTTGCAAGAGGCGGTCTTATGATATGATTTCTTCGTGGAAGTATCTCCTCAACAGTTCCCTTGCTGTCATCTGAAAGGCTTATATTCACCCTGTCACCAACGCACGGACTCAGTCCCTTTTTCCTGAAGGCTCCTCTTGCCTTACATTCACATAGCATTTCAGCGGTTTCAACATAGTAGAAACCGCTGATAGCCTTAACAATCAATCCTGTTGTTAAAATTTTATCCATTTTATATTATTACCTCAAAGATTTCCCAAGATCACTTCATAACCATGTCTTACATAGTCGAAAAGTACAGGTGTTGATTCGGGTTCTTCATTAACGGGCTGTTCTTCCTCAGAAGGCTCGTCTTCAGACGGTTCTTCCTCAGAAGGTTCTTCCTCAGAAGGTTCTTCCTCTGACGGTTCTTCTTCAGACGGTTCTTCCTCAGAAGGTTCTTCGGGTATTGGCTCAAATCCGTCCAGCTTGCCCTGACCTTCGCTGAGATAGTCATTTATTTCGGACTCGCTCGTTGAATTTCTTATATAGCTTCTGTACTCGTTTATGATACTATACATGGTATTCTGATCGTCTTCATAATATTCGGACATATCACTTATATAATTTTCAAGTGAGTATATAGCATTGTTCTTTTCCTTTTCAAGCGGATCAGAGCCCTGTTTTACTCTGTAATCTGTATTGAGATAATCTCTTGTGACTGTCTGATTCTTGAAGTCAAATGTAAATGCCTCGTATCTTACGTCATCTATCATAACAACGACTGTCTTCTTGTTATTCTTTGCACCCTCAGGCTCAAGATAAATACTCTTTCTGAAGCCGTATGCAGGTTTGCCTGATACTTCCTCGGCTTTTACAGCATCAACATAGATAGTAACTTTTATCTCTGCATATTCGTCACTCGGAAGGTCTATATACTGCTCTATACCTCTGATTATCTTGCTTCCGTCACTTACCTGTATCGTGATAAGAGAGCCCTTAGTCAGCATATTGCCTGCAAGCGGATCTGTGAGTATTACTTCACCTGCGGTAACTGCACTTGCAACGGTTGATTTCTGAGTCTTGAAGCCTGCTGCCTCAAGCTCATATACTGCAGAATCATAGTCTCTTCCCACTACATCAGGAACCTTGACCTCCTGCGGAGTAGGACCATCGCTTACTATAAGTGTTATGATAGTACCTATCGACTGTTCTGTTCCCTCCTGTGGGGCACAGTTTATGACATATCCCTTGCTGACATCATCACTGTTCACACGTTTTATCTCATAATTGAAATATTTATCCGTGAGTTTGCCGATTGCTTCATCTTCAAGATAATTCTTGACCTTCGGAACCTCAGCCTTTGTACTCTTGCTGTTTATGGTCAGCTTGATAGTTGCATTTTCCTTTATCTGCTTGGAATTTGCCTCGGGATTCTGTGAAAGAACGATATTTACGGGCTTGGTATTATCATATTTTGCCGTTATGTCATAGTTGAACTTGTATTCCTTGTTATTGAGTATATCATCATATATCTGTCCGACAAAATTCGGTACGTCAACACTCTTTACATCAGTTGTACGGCTGAAGGTCTGGGCAAGATTTATTATGAATACGATGAGCATTACAAGTACAAGAAATGTTATTCCTATTGTAACAAAGGTCACCAACTTCTTTGATCCGCTTGATGAAACATCATCATCCTCCATAATATATTCATCTTCATATACACTGTCATTTGTAGATACCAGCTTGACGGTATTTATAGATTCAACTTCCCTTGTCGGTGCCTGGTCAACATAGTATGTGTAACGGAACTTTATGGACGGATCACGTCTGAACATCTCTATTGCCTCAAGCATTTCTCCTGCAGAAGCAAATCTTTGCTTTGGTTCCTTACGCATTGCTCTGAGAGTTATCTGCTCGATGCCCTCTGGTATCTTGTCATTAAGCTCACGAAGTGGCTTCGGATCGTTCTGCATCTGCATTATAGCGACTGACACAGCATTGTCAGCTTCAAAAGGGAGCTGCCCCGTGAGCATCTCATAAAGCATTACACCAACGGAATATATATCAGCCTTGCCGTCAATTACACCGCCTCTTGCCTGTTCGGGAGCAATATAATGCACTGAACCGATAGTTTTACTTGTCATGGTGCGGGTTTCGTTGTTGGATATCCTTGCAATACCGAAATCCGTCACCTTGATGCTTCCGTCCTGAAGAAGCATTATATTCTGGGGCTTGATATCCCTGTGAACTATTCCTTTTTCATGAGCGTGCTGAAGTGCCTGAAGTATCTGCACTGTGAAATGCACAGCCTCTTTCCAAGGAATAACCTTCTGTTGACCGATATACTCTTTCAGGGTAATACCGTCAATATATTCCATAACTATATACTGTATCTTGTCACCGAAGCTGACATCATATACCTTTACTATATTCGGATGTGAAAGAACAGCTATTGCTTTTGACTCATTCTTGAATCTTCTCATAAACTCCGCATTACCCAAAAATTCATCCTTGAGAATCTTTATAGCAACCGTTTTGTCATCAACGCTGTCATAAGCCTTATAGACCATCGCCATTCCGCCAACACCTATAAGCTCCTTTATTTCATAGCGGCTGTCAAGCCTTCTTCCTACATATTTATCCATTAAATTAAAACTCCTTTCCTACTGTGATCAGCCCTCAATTACAACAACTGTGATATTATCACTGCCACCCATTGCGTTTGCCTGTTCAACGAGCTTGTCTGCAAGCTCGCTTCCCTGATATCTCTGTATATATCCCGAAAGGCTGTCTTCCGTTATATAATTTGAAAGTCCGTCAGTACACATTATCAGTACATTTCCTTTGGAAAATCCTACATAATTGTAATCCGTTCTGAGATTTGCCCTTGTTCCCAAGGCTCTTGTGATGATATTTTTATTGGGATGATTCTGTGCCTGTTCAGGAGTTATCTGCCCAATGTCAACAAGCTCCTGTACCATTGAGTGATCTTTTGTTACCTGCCTGACAGAACCGTTTTCATAGAGATATGCACGACTGTCACCTGCATGGACTATATGTACAATGTTATCTTTCACTATCGAGGTAACTACCGTTGTACCCATACCGTTGAGCGAATAGACATTATTCGATATGTCATACACCCGCTGGTTAGCTATTGCTATGGCTGTTCTGATAAGCTTTTCAATATCACTATAATACCTTTCATCTTTATATAGCTCAACTATTTGTTCGGCAATAGTATCTGTTGCTATCCTGCTTGCAGTTGCACCGCCGTTTGCTCCGCCCATACCGTCACAGACTATTGCCCATACAGTTCCGTCATCCAAAAGACCTGTCCTGCAGTAATCCTGATTTGAGCTTCTCACAAGACCTTTGTCCGTTTTGGAACATACCTGCATTTTATTTTTCACTCCTTTTTTGAACCGTCCGTAACGGAACGGCGTAATTGTCCGCATGAAGCGTTGATATCGCTTCCGAGAGTTCTGCGTACCGTTGCAGTTATACCCGATTTTTCGAGTACTGCAATAAATTTCCTTATGCTTTCCTTTTTGCTTTTTTCATAGCCTGTACCACTGACAGTATTTACAGGAATAAGATTTACATGGCTCAATATCCCTTTAAGCCTTTTTGCAAGCTCCGCTGCACAGGCTTCACTGTCGTTTACACCGTCTATCATCGCATATTCAAACGATATTCTCCTGCTTGTAGTATCGGAATAATATTTGCAGGCTTTCAAAAGTTCAGAAATATTATATTTTCTGTTCACGGGCATAGTCCTGCTGCGTATTTGGTCATTTGGTGCATGAAGTGAAACAGACAAAGTAAGCTGTAATTTCATATCGGCAAGCTCATATATCCTCGGAACTATGCCGCACGTTGACAGGGATATATGTCTCATTCCTATATTCATGCCGTTCTCACTGCTGACCAGCTTCAAAAATCTTATGACATTGTCAAAATTGTCCAACGGCTCGCCCATTCCCATCAGAACTATATTTGATATCCTTATATCATTGTCTTCCTGTTCAGCCTGTATTTGAGAGAGCATTTCAGACGCTGTAAGATTCCTTGAAAATCCGCTCTGACCTGTCGCACAAAATGTACACCCCATTTTGCAGCCCACCTGAGTTGATATGCAGCTTGTATATCCGTGATGATATTTCATCAGAACAGACTCTACCATTTCACCGTCAGAAAATGAAAACAAATATTTCCTTGTATCATCATAAGACGAAACCAATTTTTTTTCAATAGCTGCATTTGATATATAGTACTTTTCCATAAGACTCTCACGGAGCTTCTTGGAAATATTGGTCATTTCATCAAACGATTTTACACCCGAATGAAGCCATTTATACACCTGAGATGCCCTGTAAGCAGGCTCGCCCATTTCGGCAAATTTTTCTTTGAGCTCATGCTCATACATTGACTTTATATCCTCCGGCATAATATCACTTCCTTCTGAAAGCACTTATAAAAAATCCGTCTGTATCATTGATATGAGGAAACAGTGTCAGCTCATTTTCATTTTCCTCGATACCTCTTTTTATATTATCAGGCAGCTTCAGTGCATACGGCTCAAAATCCTCATGCTCATCAAGGAATTTCCTTGCATTTTCATTATTTTCCCAAGGATCAAGCGTACAGGTGGAATATATCAACAGCCCTCCGCTTTTTACGAATCCTGCACTGTTGCATAATATAAGATACTGTATATCGGGTAATGTGTCAATACCCAGATCCTCCTTGTATCTCAGCTCAGGCTTCCTTCTTATTATGCCGAGTCCCGAACACGGTACATCACACAATACCCTGTCAGCCATCGGAAAATCACTTATTTTTGAAGCATCACCAGCAACCGTTGATATAATATCTATTGAAAGTCTTTTTGCACCGTTTTCGACAAGTCCGAGCCTTGATTCATACAGGTCACACGAAATTATCCTGCCCTTATTGTTCATCATCTGTGCAAGAGTAAAGCTCTTTCCACCCGGAGCCGCACATACATCCAACACTGTCTGTCCCTCATGAACATCAAGCATTTTGCAGCATATCTGTGAAGCCGTATCCTGTATATGGAACAATCCGTTTCTGTACTGCGGTAATTTTTCTATTGAACCTGTATTTGAGAGCTTCAGGCAATTTTCGGACAGTTCACTGCACTCTACATTGACACCTGATTCCTCAAATGACTTTTTCAATTCATCAGTATTTGTTTTCAGAGTATTGACTCTTGCATTTATCGGCGGTCTGCCGTCAAGTGACTCAAGTATATCCCTCGTTATATCATCGCCATAGCTTTGCCGCCATATTTTTACTATCCTTTCGGGACACGAAAATTCTACCGAATAAAACTTGCTTTTACCCTTTTTCGGATTCGGCAGCTTCAGACTGCCGTATTCCAAAGCTGAACGGAGAATACCGTTGACAAATCCCGCTGCACTCGAAAATTTATTGCCATGGCACAAATTCACTGTTTCATTTACCGCTGCCGAATCAGGTACACTGTCCATGAAAAATATCTGATACAATCCCATCCTGAGAATATTTATTATTTCCATATCCAGCTTATTCAGCGGGATATCCGAATATACGGATATATTATAGTCCAAAAGCAGACATTTTTCGATCACACCGTAAAAAATGCCTGACACAAAATTCTTATCACGCTGTGAAAGGGAGCTTTTTGAAAGTATCATATCAAGTGCTATATTTGAATAAGAGCCGTCCCTTTCGACACGCATAAGAGCTGTAAAAGCTGTTTGTCTTGATGTTTCCGCCATAACAATACTCCTGTCTATGAAAATTTCATATCCTTTGTTCCCGTATTCTTCAAACCGTTAGCAAAATCCTTTGCAGACATTCTTTTTTTACCCTCAGGCTGTATTTCGAGTATCTCAAGAGAGCCTTCTCCGCAAGCCACTATAAACGGATTCAAAGACAATATCTCTCCTGCTTCACCCTTATTTTCCCTGACAAGCGTTCTGTATATCTTCACACGCTTTCCGTCAAGAAATGCTGTTCCTGTCAATGCCCTTACAAGATCATGCAGTTTCTTTGCCGATCTTGTAAAATCCATCTTCATCATATCCTTTGTCAGCATACCGACATATGATGATTTTGAATCGTCCTGTTTTTCACGGACAAGTAAGCCCTTTTCGGCATCATGAACAACTTTTACGATAAGCTCTGCACCCATCTGCGAAAGTCTGTCGTGCAGTGAATCTATCGTTTCATTTTCATCAACAGATGTTTCGGCTTTCATCAGCATATCGCCTGTATCAAGCCCTATATCCATAAGCATTGCAGTGACACCTGTTTTATCCCTGCCGTCAAGTAGTACCTGCTGTATTGGTGCTGCTCCCCTGTATTCAGGCAAAAGTGAAGCGTGTATATTGATACATCCGTATTTCGGATAATCCAATATTTCCTTCGGCAATATCTTTCCGTAAGCCACTACAACTATCATTTCAGGGGCAAGTTCTTTTATAATTTCCATAGCCTCACCGTTTTTAAGAGTAGTCGGCTGATATACCTGTATATCATTTTCCTGTGCACATACTTTGACGGGTGACGGCAAAAGCTGATTTCCACGTCTGCCTCTGGGTTTATCGGGCTGTGTGAAAACTCCATTTATCTCATTCCCGTCTTCTATCAGTGCCCTGAGACACGGCACAGAAAAATCAGGGGTTCCCATAAAAACTATTTTCATATATTATCACTCATTCCGTTTCATTGGGCTCTAACATTCTTATAATATGCTCCTTGAAAAGTATCCCGTCAAGGTGGTCATTCTCATGGCATATAGCCTTTGCAAGAAGTCCCTCCGCATTGATTGTAAATTGGTCACCGTGACGGTTCTGTGCAACTGCCGTTACATACATCGGACGCTTTGTAATTCCGAACTCTCCCGGACATGACAGACAGCCTTCACTGGATTCCTGTACTCCACTTGTCTTTACTATCTTTGGATTCACAAACTCCATTCTGCCTTCGCCTATGTCTATAACGAAAATTCTTCTGAGGATACCTACCTGAGGTGCAGCAAGTCCTACACCACCGCCATTGTCCATTGTCTCATACATATCCTCTATCAATGCTTCCAGCTTTTCATCAAATTTTTCAACGGGACGGCATACCTTGGTCAATACGGAATCGCCCTCTTTTACAATATTTCTTATAGCCATCAAAAAACAGCTCCTTTCTTTTTCAAAATTCAACTTACATTTTCAGGATCAATGTCCGCATAGACTGTCACATCGGAAAATGTCTTATCTTTTCCGAAAATTATCAGCAGTCTTGAGAGCATCTCCCTGAAACGCTTTGTATTCTTGGTTTTTATAATTATCCTATAGCGGTATTTATTATTTATCTTGGAAACAAGTGCAGGTGACGGTCCTATCACACGCATCGGAATATCACTGTATTCATTTCCGGCAAGCTGTGCAAGTCTTTGAGCAAATATCACGGATGTATCCCTCGTTTTATTCATATCTTTTCCTATGAAAGCTATTACACATATATCAGAAAATGGCGGATACAGCATTGCTTTTCGTATAAGTATCTCGCTTTTATAAAACTCCGAATAATTCTGCTGTGCTGCAAGTTTTATCACGGGATTTTCAGGCTCATAGGTCTGTATAACAGCCCTGCCTTTAAATTCACCTCTGCCTGAACGTCCAACTACCTGTGTCAGCAGTGAAAATGTCCTTTCATAGCTTCTGAAATCATCACTGTGAAGCATCAGGTCAGCGGAAAGCACTCCCACAAGTGTTACATTCGGGAAATCAAGTCCCTTTGCGACCATCTGAGTACCAAGCATTATATCATATTCACCGTTACGGAATGCTTCCAGTTTTTTTTCATATGAGAACCTTCTCATTGTAGAATCCGTATCAAGACGAACTATCCTTGCTCTCGGAAAAAGCTCCTGCAAGTCCTTTTCAGCCTTCTGAGTACCTGCACCCGAATATCTCAGCTTGTCTGAATGACATGACGGACACCCCCTTGGAACAGGTATCGAATATCCGCAGTAATGACACATCAGTCTTTGATTTGCACTGTGAAACGTCAGTGAAATGGAACAATTCGGACACGTTATAACTTCATTGCAAATCATACACGATATGAAAGTATTATATCCACGTCTATTCAAAAGTATTATCGACTGCTTGTTATTATTAAGATTCTCACGCAGTGCATCAAGTAAAACTGAACTGTACCCGGACGTATTACCTTTATATACTTCTTCATTCATGTCAACCGTGATAACATCAGGCAATACCGCTGTACCATATCTTTTATCAAGCGTCTCAAGAGAATATCTGTTCTCATTCGCAAAATAAAAGCTCTCTATTGACGGTGTTGCAGATGACATCAGAAGCAGTGCATTGTTATGCACACATCTTATCTTTGCAAGGTCACGGGCATGGAATCTCGGTGCCGAAGCGGATTTGTATGTATATTCCTGTTCTTCGTCAATGACTATCAGACCTATATCCGAAAGAGGTGCAAATATTGCCGAGCGGGTACCGACTGCTATATTTGCCTCTTTATTTTTAACTCTTTTCCATTCCTTCAATCTTTCGGAAAGCGATAAGCCACTGTGGAAAACTGCAACTTTATTTCCGTATCTTGCCTTGAATTTATCAAGAAGCTGAGGTGTCAGTGCTATTTCGGGTACCATACATATAACACCTTTTCCATCAGCATTGGCACGGTCTATCAGCTTCATGAAAACAGATGTTTTTCCGCTGCCTGTTATGCCGTATAAAAGAGATGCTTCGGGCTTATCACTGCAATATTTTTCGATAAGCGAATCAAACGCACTTTGCTGCTGAAATGTCAGGATTATATCTTTATCATCCGTCACTTCAATTATTTCTTTTGGCAGCTCTGGCGGCTTTGAATCATAATAACTGCAAACACCCTTCTTCACGAGATTGTCTACAACAGCACCTGACACTCCCGTAAAATAGCATATTTCCTTTCTCGAAACATCTCCCGATACAAGAAGTGTATTTATGACCTCCTGCTGATTAGGCGTATATTCCGCATCTTCACTGTAATTTTCAAGATGTACCATTTTGACGGTGATATCCTGCAAGCGTTTTTTGACTGATTCTGTCCTTGACAGGATATTTTTCTTATACATCTCAGAAAAGATATCTCCATCGGATAATCCCATTGCTTTCAGAAGATTATCCTGCCTGACAGCCGTTTTCCTCGATTTCAAATACAGATATATCTGTTTTTCTGTTTCGGAAAGACTGTTTATATCAACTCCATCATTTGCCTTATAGCTGTACATAACTTTGAGTGAAAGCCCTGTTGGAAGCATTGCACGACAGGCATTGAACAGAGTACAAAAGCATCTGTCCTTCATCATAAAAGCCAATTTTACAAGTTCCTCCGACATAACAGGTTCTTTGTCAAGCATCTCACTGATATGCTTCAGTTCCGAAATATCATCAGTGCGGTGAAGCTCCATTATCATTCCCTGACGGAGAGAATTTCTGAAATTGACCATCACACGACAGCCTGTACGGGCATACCCTTCACAGCTTTCAGGAATAACATAATCATACAGCTTATCAAAATGATAAAGCGTATTCTCGACAGCGATACCGCCGACAAGATATTTTTCAGTCATCAACATCAGGCTCTAATATAGCAAACTTATGTTCCTTAAATTCCTCAACTGCAACTATAACAGGCTTATCACAGGGACCTTTTGTCTTGTCCTTCTGTATCTCATCTGTAATTTCCCTTGCTCTCTTTGCAACAGCTATTGCAAGGGCATATTTACTCATCTTGCCTGCGAATATATCATCAACATTCGGTCTTGTATAATTTTCGTACATAAAAATCTCCCTTTCAGATATTATCAAATATTTTTTCTATCTCGTCAGCACATTTTTCAACAGTATCATTGACTACCACATAATCGTACAGCTTTGAAAGAGGTATCTCCTCTCCTGCTCTTTTAAGACGCTTCTGTATCTGTTCCTCTGTTTCGGTATTCCTGCCACGAAGACGCTTTTCAAGCTCCTCAAGTGACGGAGGCATTATAAATATTCCCACACAGTCAGGTCTTTTTTCCTTGATTTTCTGATAGCCCTGTACTTCTATTTCAAGTATAACATTCTTTCCCTGAGATATCCATTCATCTATCGGCTTTTTGGGTGAACCGTAGTAATTTCCGCAATATTCTGCATACTCAAGAAAACCGTCCTCTGATATGAGTTTCTCAAATTCCTCTCTTTGAAGAAAATGATACTCGATACCATTCTTTTCCTGACCTCTCGGAGCTCTGGTAGTAGCCGATATTGAAAGCTCTGCAACTCCACGGGCGATAAGCTCCTTTACGACAGTACCCTTACCCGTTCCTGCAGGTCCCGATACTACAAATAATTTTCCCATTTTCCAAAAATTCCTCCATTTTCCATATATATCAAAGAATGAATATTACTTGGTAAAGTTGAATCCTTTTTATGTCTTCCTGAACGTAAGCTAAGGATATTTAAAGATTCCTCACTTCGCTCGGAATGACAAAGACATCAAAGTTTTAACTTTAAAAATGTACTATTCATCATTCTTCAACGGCTGTTCATCATCATTGATACGGTGTGCAACTGTTTCGGGCTGTACTGCCGAAAGAACAACATGGTCGCTGTCAGTTACAATAACGGATTTCGTTTTTCTTCCGCATGAAGCATCTATCAGCATACCGTTGTCACGGGCATTCTGTATCATTCTCTTGACAGGTGCAGCATCAGGGCTAACTATTGCGATTATCCTTGAGGACGATATCATATTGCCATAACCTATATTTACAAGCTGCAATTTTTTCACTCCTCACTCGATATTCTGTATCTGCTCTCGTATCTTTTCAAGATCAGCTTTTATTGCAACAACCTTGTGTGCAAGCTCGGCATCACAGACCTTTGAGCCTATGGTATTGGCTTCCCTGTTCATTTCCTGAATAATAAAATCCAGCTTTCTTCCTGCAGGAGCCGATGCATTGAGTATCTGCTCAAGCTGTGCAAAGTGGCTGCGAAGTCTCACTGTTTCCTCTGCAACGGCTGTTTTGTCGGCAAATATAGCCGCTTCCATCAACATTCTCTGTTCATCTATCGTGTTATCCGAAAGCACTTCTTTCAATCTCTCATACAGCTTATTTCTGTATTCCTCAACGATTTTGGGAGAACGTTCCTCTATTTCTGAAACTATGGATATGATATTCTGACCTCGTTCAAGAACATCATTCTTCAACTTTTCGCCTTCACGCTCACGCATTTCCATAAAGCTCAAAAGAGCCTGTTCACCTGCTGAATTTACTATCTCACATAATTTGTCTTCATCCTCAGGAGCCTTGCTCACAGTAAATATATCAGTATATTTTGATAAAGTCGAAACGGATATATCATCCTGAAGACCATATTTATCCGCCAATTCCCTCAAGGCATTTACATAACCTGCTGCAAGCGAATGATTAAGTTTTACCTCTGCTGCAACATTTTCATCAGCATCCAATGTTACAAAAACATCAACTTTTCCTCTGGATATGTACTTTCCCAAAAGCTCTTTTATGCTCTCCTCAAGAAATCCATATCCCTTCGGAAGTCTGCACTGAAGTTCAAAAAATCTGTGATTGACCGATTTTATTTCAAAAACGATTCTTCTCCCCTCAATAACTCCCTCAAATCTTCCATAGCCTGTCATACTTTTTATCATAATTTCATCATCTCTATAAATCAGATTTTTTAATAAATATTCCAAGATATATTCTAAATCTTTACAGAGTGATTGTCAACCGACTTACAAAAATATTAATAAATCTTTGTTAGTATTACACAAAAAAGCCATTTGTTTTGGTAGTTTAAAGATATTTTAAATTATAAATAAATCGGTAAAACTATTTTTTAAGGAGGTGAAATTTTTTATGAAAAGTAAAATATCAAGCTCTGTAAAAGCATTTGCAAAAATAATTGCAGTATTTCTGAGCATTTTATTTGTAATATGTATATTAACAGCATATATTACTCCCTCACAAATAATTTTGAATGAACAGAAAAATGGATTTCTCAAAGGCAATTTTCCTGTCTCACTGAAATTCTCTCAAAATACCGACACTTATCCTGCATTCGGTGATGACCAAAATATCAAACAAAACTATTCCACTGCCGAAATAATGCTTTTCAATGCTGTCCCTGTTAAACAAGTAAATATCAATATATCCGAAAGAAAAAATGTTATTCTGGGCGGAACACCATTTGGAATAAGGATATATACCGACGGTCTGGTGGTTTCGGGAATATCCGCCGTGAAAACACAAGATGGAAGCAAATATCCCGCAAATGATGCAGGAATAAAAAGCGGTGATATTATTATTTCCGTAAACGGCAAAAAAATCAGTACAAATGAAGAATTGCTTTGCGCTGTAGAAAAAAGTGGAGGAAAGCCTATTGATATATCCGCATTAAACAATGGAAACGAATATCTGACCAAAATAATCCCTGTATTTGACAGCTCTCTCAAAAAATACAGGACAGGTCTTATGGTTCGTGACAGCTGTGCAGGAATAGGCACACTGACCTTCATCGATCCCGAAAACAGTACTTTTGCAGGCTTGGGACATGGGATATGTGACACGCAAAGTGGCAGTCTTATGCCTTTGCAAAGCGGTGATATAGTCGATGCCGAAATAAATTCCGTTACAAAAAGCATATGCGGAAATCCCGGTGCATTGACAGGTTTTTTCAGCGATAACGCTTCAAAGGGAACTATAATTTCCAATGACCAAACAGGTATATACGGAAATATAAATAAATACGACAAAAATGCCCCTGCTGTTCCTGTTTTATTCAAGCAGGAGATCGAAAGAGGTCCTGCAAAGATACTGACAACGATAAACGGGCATACACCCGAATATTATGATATCATGATAGAAGATATAAGCTATAACAACATGAATATATCCAAAAATATGACCATAAGGATAACAGATTCCAAACTTATCGAAAAAACAGGCGGTATCGTTCAGGGAATGAGCGGAAGTCCCATTATACAAAACGGCAAACTTGCAGGTGCAGTCACTCATGTATTCGTCAATGATCCGACAGGAGGATACGGTATCTTTGCAGAAAATATGGCATATTTCAGCTCGGATGACCATAATAAAACATCTTTGCCAAACGCAGGATAATCCGTTTTTCGGGGAAATCAAAAAAAATGTCGCACTTTAATAAACACAGAATCATTATTGTACAAAAACGTTTGAAATTACCAATGCAGATTTGTTAAAATATTATCAAATTCAAAAATTTTGAAAAATCCTATTGCTAAATTTACCAATTTATGGTAATATACAGTCATCACAAAAAATTAATGGAGGATTTGATATGAAAAACAAATTTAAAATGCTCATTGCCGAGGATACTGCCGAATTTAGAACAAAGTCAGCGGATATTTTCACTGACAGCGGCTTTGACGCAAAATTTTGTGACAAAGACGGCAGTAAGGTAGTTGAAATGATCTGCAGCTTCAAGCCCGACATTGTTATCATGGACACATTTATGACAAACATGGACGGTATAGGAGTCATGCGTGGAATAAAAAATAAAAGCGATGTTAAATTTCCTGTATTCGTAGTCATATCCAATTTTGACAGCCCTATACTCGAAAAAGAGGTATTAAGTGCGGGTGCAGCCTATTATGTTATAAAACCCTTTGATGTAAGCAGTCTTATCGACAGAATATACGAGCTTATGGAATGCCAAAATGATGAGGCTTTCGGAAAAGGCGAGATATACAGCCTTGACCGTGAGCTTGAGATAACCATAACAGACATTCTTCATCAGATAGGCGTTCCTGCCCATATAAAAGGTTATAACTATCTTCGTGACTCTATCATCATGTCCGTCAAACGCCCTGAAATAATCAACGCTGTCACCAAAGAGCTCTATCCCTCGGTAGCCAAGAAATATGAGACCACTTCCTCAAGAGTTGAAAGAGCTATCAGACACGCCATCGAGGTTGCCTGGGACAGAGGTGATGTCGATATCCTCAATTCATATTTCGGCTATACCATCCACAACAGCAGAGGAAAGCCTACCAACAGCGAATTTATCGCAATGATATCTGACCGCCTTCGTCTCCGCAAAAAAATAGCCTGACCAATCCAATTCCTTAAAAAAATACCCCTAAACATTGAAACAGAACGGAAATTTTCATAAAATTCCGTTCTGTTTCTTTTTCTGTAATCTTTTTGTAACTTTTTTTAAAAGTCTGTAAGATTTCTCCAAATTGCACATAAAACCTTCTTTTATTATTCTTTAAAAGAATAATAATCCGTTTTTCAAGCTGTTTTTTCATCAGGCACTTATACATAATGCACAAAAAATGCAGTTGAATTTATTTGACATTTACACCTGTTTCAGATATAATTTCATTGTCGGTTGAAACATAACCGCCCAAAAGTTACAAACAAATGACAATCAGATTACAAACCTGATTTTTAAGGAGATAATGACAATGGATAAGAAAAAAACAAATCGTTTTTCCATTCCCAAAAAAGCTGTTGCTGTTGCTCTCATGGGAACGATGTGCCTTTCGGCAGCCGTATCTGTTGCAGCTATGTCAAAAACTGTTACCGTTACAGACGGTGAGCAAGTTGTTACAATAAATACAATAAATCCCCAGACAGATGTTATTCTCGAAAGAACAGGCATTTCGCTCAATGAAAATGACAAGCTCATCCGTACAGAGAGTGAAAGCAGCGATATAAGCATTTCAATACTCCGTGCATTCAACGTGGATGTCGTTGACGGAAAAACAAAGAAGACTCTCACATTCAATGACGGTACTGTCGCTGATGCAATAAAGGCTGCAGGTCTTACTCTCAGCAATAATGATTCCATTTCATTTTCGAGAGAAACACAGCTTGAACCGGATATGGAAATAAAAATCGCAAGATTTTACACTGTCAATATAAATGTGAAGGGCACAAAGATAACAAAGGAAGTTCCTGAAGGCACTGTAGCAAGTGCTTTGGAATATCTTGATATCAAACTCGATAAAAATGATGTCGTAAGTGTTGATGTCAACAAGGAAGTTACCGAAAATATGGATATCGTCATCAACAGCGTTACATACAAGGATGTCAAAACTACTGAAAGTATCGCTTACAGTACAAAGTATCAGGATTCTGATGATATGTATATCGGTGAAACATCAACTGTTCAGGCAGGCGTAAACGGTGAACGCACCATCGTTACAAGAGAAAAATACATCAATGGAAAACTCGATTCATCTTCACAGGTAAGCAATGAAATTACAAAACAGCCTGTTGATGAAATTATCGCTCAGGGCACAAAGGAATATGTCAGTCAGGTATATACAAATTCAGGCTCTATTTCCGTCAACGAATCCGCAAATGTTCTCACTGACGTAAACGGCAATCAGGTCAATTACACAAGAGTCCTTACAGGCTCAGGCACTGCTTATTATGCTCCTGCAGGTGCTCTCACAGCAACAGGCAGACTTGCACGTTACGGTGTTGTGGCTGTCGATCCCGATATAATCCCCTACGGCTCTATCCTTTACATAGTATCAAATGACGGTCAGGTAGTTTACGGCTATGCTGTTGCAGGCGATACAGGCGGAGCTTTATGGGCAGGCACTGCAATAGTAGACCTCTATTATAACACCTATGACGAGTGCTGTCAGTTTGGCAGACGTGATGTTACAATCTACGTTCTTGAGGGTGTTTCTGAGGATATAACTTATTAAAGACAAAAATTAACACTGTATCCCAAAAGGATACAGTGTTTTTTTATACATCAGCACAGAGGAGCAAATATTCTCAGAACTCCGTCAACAAACCATCTGAAATCGCCTGTCTTAAGGTCGCTCAATGTACGGAGAGTAGCTTTTGACTGTGTTTTAAGGAAATCCGCTTCAAAGTCCTTTATCATCTTTGATTTGTAGAATATCGAATTATTTTCAAAATGAAGGAAAAGGCTTCTGTAATCAAGATTGACCGTTCCGACAGTCGCTATATTTCCATCAATTATACAGCCCTTTGCATGGACAAATCCCGGTGTATATTCATATATTTTAACTCCTGCATCCATGAGAGTTTTATAATATCCCCTCGACATCCTGTAAACTATCTTTTTATCTGGTATTCCCGGCATTATTATCCTTACATCTACTCCTCTTTCAGCGGCTTTTACAAACGCTTCGAGAAGATATTCACCAAGCATCAGATACGGTGTATAAAACCATGCTGTTTTCTTTGAGTGATACAAAAGGTCAACATACAAGTCATTACTGTATGTTTCAAATCTGACAGGAGAATCATAATATGACAAAACATAGCCGTCATTGGATTCGGATATATTTTTCGGGAAAGTTGGGAAATATTTTTCAAATTCAAGAGGTTCTTTTGAAAAAGCGTTCCAGAACTCAACAAACATACGGGAATATACCTGTGCAGCGGCACCCTTCACGGAAAAACCTATATCCTTCCAGTGACCATATTTTTTCTTTTTATTTATATACTCGTCAGCTAAATTTACTCCTCCACTAAAAGCTGTTTCACCGTCAATTATAAGCATTTTCCTGTGGTCACGGTAATTAAGCGTACCGCTTAAAAATTTTATTGGGTTGAAGCTGACACATTTTATCCCCTTGCTTTTGAGGTCTTTTACATTCCGCTTTGAATATGTAGAGATACTTCCCACATCATCATACATAAAATAAACTTCTACACCCTCCTGCACCTTCTGTGCCATTATATCCACCATTGAATCCCACATGATACCGTTTTCAACTATGAAATATTCGGCAAAGATAAATTTCTTTGCTTTTTTCAGTTCTTCGAGCATACATTTGTGCATTTCCTCGCCCAATGCAAAATATCTTGCATTCTCATTCCTGACAACCGGAAACTCTGTTTCTCTCTGAGTTCTCGTCAATACCGTTGCAAGGTGAGGATTTTCCTGGGATATTTCGTTTATAATTTCATCACTGCATACCTCGGAATATACTTTTATTTCACTCTTGGCAGAATCCAGCCTTTTTCTGATGGGCTTTGCACTTTTCTGATTTCCGTAGCACCAATATAAAAAAGTTCCCGGAACCGGAAATGCAAGTATAAGAATGAGCCACAGTATCTTATAACTGCCCTCGTCCTTTTTGGTGACGATATAAAGCACATAGTTGAACGAAACTATGGCAACTATCATATCAATAATTTCTTTTACACCGTCTGCAAGCCACACGAGAAATATCATCCATGCAAGCTGGAGTAATATCGCTGGCAAGGTTATCAGTATTCTTGTCAATAATTTCAATTTTCATCAGCACTCCTTTTTTATTTTACCAAATTATATCATAATATGATATTAATATCCACAATTTTTCCGAACAACCCAAAACATGACCGTACAGTTTTCTGATAACTGAACGGTCATGTTTTTATTTTATGACTTAACTAATATCCGGAAAAATTATTCTTCAACTTTTACATTGAAATACTTCTTGCCAACAAAGTCATTGTAGGTTGTTTTCATTTTTACACAGATGATATAGTCTGCTGCTTTTGCGGGTTTTATAGTTACTTCTGTATTTTCGGAATAATCCTGTTTTACCACCCATTTCTTGTCAGTTGTCTTCTTGTAATAAACAGCATACAGACACTTACCGTAATCTTCACCGCTTGCACAGTTTACAGTAACAGTTTCGCCTTTTTTGATAGTTTCAGCCGAAACAGTTGTTGCATTGTCAAGAACGGTGATAACATTCATTTTAGCATATTTCTTTACAACTGTGCCGTTGGCATCTTTTACCTTAAGGCATACATCATAAACGCCTTCAAACTGAGGAGAAATCTCAACGCTGTCATTGTCCTTGAAGCCCTGTTTTGTAGTCCATTTGCTGTCGCCTTCCTTCTTGTAATAGAAAGCGTACTTGTAATCGCCTGCACCGTATTTTGCTTTAGCCGTGAGACTTACCGTGTCACCGAGAGCAACTACTTCATGGGCTAAAAGTTCAACTTTCAAAGGACCTGATACATTAATATAATTTTCTTCGGCATAAGTCATTGCATAGCTGTCAACAGCATCACAATAGATAGTAAATTCCTCATTTGTACCCAAAAATGCTTCTTCACCTATCTTCTCAACGCTTGACGGGATAACAGCTTTTTTAAGGCTGATACAGCTCAAAAATGCAAAACTGCCGATAGAGAATACATTATCGGGGATAGTTATTTCTTCGAGTGAATCACAGCACTCAAATGCGAAATTTCCTATTGCTTCAAGTGTTGAAGGCAATGTAACAGATGCAGCCTGACTGCATGAGAAAGCACAGTCATCTATAAAAATCACTTCCTCGGGAACAGTGACTTCTGTTCTGCCTGCCGGAACAGCCTTAAGAGATGTGCCGTCAAGAGAATATACCATACCGTCAACAGACTTCATATACGGGTTGTTTTCGTCAACGATTATATTTTCAACAGTACAGCCGTCTGCATTCCAGAAGGATGCACCGTTCAGATTTTCTACCATGTTGGACACATATACAATCTTTACATTTTCCGGCAATTCAAAATAAACCTCGGTAACAGGTATACCGTCTGCAAATGCAGGAATAGTCATTTCATCCGAATCAACTTCACCATAATATGCTTCTGCACGGGCTGTTATTCCGTTTTTGAGACTGATATTTATTCTGTAAAGGAAATCATTTTCCACATAATAAAAAGCCTTTGCGTCCTTGTCATAAGTGTATTTTGTGAGTTTGGAAAGAATTTCTGCTTTTTTCTGTTCAAACGCTGCTTTTGAAAGCTGTATCTGATGTTCAACATTCAGCCATGCTTCGGCAAATTGTACTACTTTTTCATTGCCTACCTGTTCTTTCATTGTTCCCATAAATGCGTCATACTCATCAAATGCTGCTTCTATCTTCTGATGGAGAATTTCGTCAAGCTCAGCTATTTTTTCACTTGCTTCCTCGCTGCCTTCTTCGTATTCCTGATAGACTGCTTCAACAGCGGCATTGAATTCTTCATAAGCGGCTGATATTTCATCATCCATTGTCTGCTGAGCTTCAGCGATTTGATTCTTGATATTAACTATTCCGCCTATCTGCTGTTCAATTCTCAGCCATGCTTCAGCTATTTTTATGGCTTTTTCACTGCCTACCTGCTCTGCAAGCAACTGTTTGAATTCCTCAAAATCTGCAAAGGCACCCTCGATTTGCTGCATCAAAATACCGTTAAGTTCAGCTGCTGCTTCCTGGATTTTCTCGTCATCCTCACCGAATTCCTCATAAAGTGCATCCACTGCGGCATGAAATTCCTCGATAGCCGCTGCTATTTCATCATCCATCTGCTGCTGGGCTGCACCTATCTGGTCTTTAAGATCGGACATCTGACCGAGCTTTGAAGCAATTTCCGTCAGTTTTGCTATAGTCTGGGGCGGAATTTTGGAATATGCCTTTGCTGCCACTTCTGAAATAAGTTCCTTGATTTTTTCCTTCGGGAAACCACTTGCGAGGAGTTTGGAAAGCAAAGCCTTAAGTGAGCTTTGATTGTGGGCAACAACGTCCAATTCTTCTGTAACAGCGATAGCATCATCAACAGCCGGTTCTTCGACAGCCGCTGCACAAACGCCTGTACCTGCGACCATTGAAAGTGCAAGTGCTGCTGTGAGTATTCTTGTCATAAATTTCTTTGACGATTTCAATTCAAACGACCTCCTAATAAATATAAATATAAAACTATTTACATAGCAATAATTTGTGTATATTATAACTCAACACATCAGTAAAATCAATACTTTTCTGTCCATAATTTTCAACAAAAGTAAAACAGCTCCGACAGCCAAAAGCTATCGAAGCTGCTTCCTTAAAACAATGGAGGTACAAAAATCAAACTACCATCGGACTCATTCCTTAATTAAGATTGTAATATATAAAATTCAAACTTTCATCGGACTCATTCCATTTCAAAATAAATAATTAACACTGTCAGGTCACGCATTCGCAAACCAAAAACATAACTGAAAATTACATTGGACTCAATCCTATCTATATCAAATTCTATATATAAGACCGCCCACGGTCTCTATTCCAATCCGAAACCGAAATTACATTCGGTGAACGATCTGACCACCGCACACCCTCGAAATATGAATCTTAATGCTTTGCTCACTACAACCACCCCACTGGCGGTCACATACCATTACGAAAGATCATCATCAACAGCATGGAGCTTTCGGTATCAGACGGAGGAAATTTTCCGTTCAATCCATTTGTAAGACACTGTTCCTGAACAATGGCTTCAAGCAATCCCCGTGTGTCATAACGGTTAGCCCGATAAAGAAACAACACTCTTAACGGACAACATATTCAATTGTCAAAATCCTGAGATCAGCGG
Organism: uncultured Ruminococcus sp.; assembly: GCA_902800065.1. Taxonomy (GTDB): domain Bacteria; phylum Bacillota; class Clostridia; order Oscillospirales; family Acutalibacteraceae; genus UBA1213. The sequence continues at coordinate 26,238 of CADCDE010000001.1, read as the reverse complement.
TGTCAAATGACAACTTCGCACGATTCAAAGACTTTTCCGAACTCACAACCTTAATATTGTTGAAACAAGAGCCATTTATCCGATCTCTACGGATAACACCGTGCTCAAAAACTTAAAACTGTCCATACTCCGTCTTATCCTCGTTGAAAGCCTCGCACCAAACGGTACGAGTACCGCAATCAAATATAACCGGTTCTGATTCGCCCATTGGAGCTTGCCTCCTTTCGTAAAACAGATAATCAAGAAACCCCATTCACAGTCATAGAAGACTGCTTCGACATACACACTCTCGATATGTCCTTGCTGAACTCTTTATCTATCTTGAGTATATTATACCACATATTTATAAAATGTCAATAGTTTTTTTAAACTTTTTTTAAAATATATATATATTTAACAAATTATTTTCCTATTGACTTATTAATGATTTTATCGTAAAATAATATTGTAATTTTTTATTTTAAGGAGATGTTCCGCAATGAGCAAACAGGATTTTGATAACGATATGTACGAAAGCAACCTTATTTCCCTTTTGGATGATGAAGGCAATGAATATGAATTTGAGATCATCGAGGAGCTTGACTATCAGGACAGACATTATTATGCTCTCATGCCTTTGTTCGATATGCCCGATGATGAACAGGAGGATTCCGAAAATGTCTATATGATCTTTGAGGATATAATAGACGAAAACGGCGAACCCCAGCTTGCAGAGATTGATGACGAGGCTCTCCTCGATACACTCGCAGAGATGTTTGAAGAGAAATTTGACGAAGCACTTGAAGATGACGATGACGAATAATGTCAATAATTATTAAAAAACATAAAATTTCCTCTTGATTTTTTCAGAAGTTTGTTATATAATATAGTCGTACAAAAAATATTTACTTTATTTGATTTATTTGTTTATAATTTCTGCCCAATGCGTATTAGTGTCTATATAACCCTACAAATTTTATTTCGGGAGCTTGACTTCGGTGGCGGACTTCAGACCTCCCACTTACTTGGTGGACGAAGGGAGTATGAAATCATTGAGCGGGCACCCACCTGCTTATCTCGTAGGCAGGTTATTTATGACACGGACGGTTGGGCGGATTTTTATTTTTCAGTGAGGAATGAGGAGTTAGGAGTGAGAAGTGATTTTTTCGCTTCGACAAAAGAAGCAGCCGCAAAAATGCGACTGCCGTTTTTTATGCGAATAAAAATACAAGAATCCCCACAAGCAAGCCCACAGTTATCATGCCGATGCCGACAAAGAAAAATATCTTTTTCAGCAAATTTGCCGTACTGTCACCGTCTATGTAAAACTTCTCAGGCTTATTCGGATCATATCTTATATGCACCGTCTGTCCGACTGCATATCTCGGCGGATTCGTTCCTATATTAGACCTGACTTTTAAATCCTCTCCTCTTGCGGTAGTATATCCGACAACAGGATACAAGCATCCCGAACGATTTCCTCCTCTTACAAGGTCTGTTACCGTACCTATAGCCTTTGAGGTGCAGGTTTCCTCTTTATTTGCACGGACAGATGATATTATCCTCGACACTCCCAAAAATACTATCCCCAAAAAACACCATATCCCCGAAAATATGATTATAAACATCATTTTTTCTTCCATGTCCAACACTCCTGTTATCTTTTTTGCATTCTTTTATATCACATCTTATTTTCTTTGTCAATATCTTTTTTTATTTTTATAATTATTACAACATTGTAGTTGAAATATCCTGTCAAAAACTGTATAATTATTTTGTTGAATTTGTATTATTCCTGATATAGAGGTGACCTTATGGACGAAAACACAAACAAAAGCAAGATAATCCTCACAGTCATTCTTGTAGCAATAATAGTTATCACTACGTTTATCATAGTTATGTTTACTCTGTCCGCACAAAATACAGAAAAAAATTCAAAGAATTATCTGACCACAAATACCATCATTTCACAGATAATCAAAAAGATGAATTACGAAAATCTGTCCAAAATATCCGATAAAAATATATCAAAGTACTATAACATTGCAGACGGAACTGTAACCGATTGTTCAATGTATATATCAAACCGTGCCGATATCGGAATGGAGCTTGCCTGCTTCAGATTAAGCAGTGAGGAAAGTGAAAAGTCTCTCATGGACTCCGTCTCGGAATATATATCATCAAAGGACACTGAAAACAAGGAGGGCAGCGGTCAGCTTGCAAAAATAAAAACTGATATCGTCTATCCCTATGTATTTGTCGCAATGACATCCGACAGTGAGGCTGCTGCAAAAGCTTTCGAGGAAATCATAAACAGCAAATAAAAAAATGGCTTACAGAAATACATCTGTAAGTCATTCTTTATTTTTCAGGAGCAAAAATTACTTCTATAATAAACGTCACTTAAAATTTTCTTCTGTCATTCTGAGGAACGAAGTGACGAAGAATCTTTTCTGAAGATTCCTCGCTTCGCTCGGAATGACATAAAGCAATTTATTTTGTCATTTACTATAATTTCTAACTCCTAATTTCTCACTTGATAAGGCTTTTGCCGTCCATTTCATCGGGCTGTGAAAGTCCGAGAAGCTGGAGCATTGTCGGAGCTATATCGGCAAGTCTTCCGCCGTCTCTGAGAATACACGGATGATTCACTACACAGAACGGAACAAGGTTTGTTGTATGAGCAGTGAACGGTGAACCGTCTTCTGCTATCATCTTGTCGGCATTGCCGTGGTCGGCTGTGATAAGCGCCACGCCGTCCATCTTCACAACTGCATTGACTACCTGTCCCACACAGTCATCAACTGCCTCGACAGCCTTTACAGCCGCATCAAATACACCTGTATGTCCTACCATGTCACAGTTAGCAAAATTAAGTATAACTACATCATATTTGCCGCTTTCTATTCTTTCAACGGCATTCTTGGCTACTTCATAAGCACTCATTTCGGGCTGTAAGTCATAAGTCGCAACCTTCGGTGACGGAATAAGACATCTGTCCTCACCCTCGGAAACCTTCTCAACACCGCCATTAAAGAAAAATGTTACATGAGCATATTTTTCTGTTTCGGCAATTCTGAGCTGTGTCATTCCCTTTGAAGAAATATAATCACCAAACATATTTACAAGTGACTGCGGTTTGAACGCTACCTCAACATTAGGCATAGTTGCATCATACTGTGTCATGCAGACATAGTTCAGCGGGAAAAATCCCTTTCTTCTCTCAAACTTATCAAAGCTCTCGTCAACAAACGTTCTTGTTATCTCTCTTGCTCTGTCAGGTCTGAAGTTGCAGAAGATAACACTGTCCCCTGCATTGATAGTAGCATTTTCCTCGCATACGAACGGAATTACAAACTCATCAGTAACACCGTTTGCATATGAATTAGCTATACCCTCAACAGCGTCATTCTCTTTGACTCCCTCACCGTATACAAGAGCCGCATATGCTTTTTCAACTCTGTCCCAGTTATTATCTCTGTCCATAGCGTAATATCTGCCCGATACGGTAGCTATTTTACCAACGCCTATTTCTTCGAGTTTAGCCTTGCACTCGGCTACATAGTCCTTTGCACTTGACGGAGGAACGTCTCTGCCGTCAAGAAATGCGTGAAGCCATACATTTTTAACGCCCATTTTCTTAGCCATTTCAACAATGCCGTAAATATGAGTAATATGACTATGCACACCGCCAGGTGACATCAAGCCCATCAAATGAAGTGCTTTTCCCTCACCCTTTGCATTTTCCATAGCCTTTACAAGAACTTCGTTTTTGAGAACACTTCCGTCTTTTATAGCCTTTGTTATTCTCGTAAGCTCCTGATAAACTACACGTCCTGCACCCATATTTGTATGACCAACTTCACTGTTTCCCATCTGACCGTCAGGCAAGCCTACATCCATTCCTGATGCAGCTATCAAGGTTGTCGGGTTAGTCGAAAAAATTCTCTCCATATTCGGCTTATTTGCCGTTCTTATGGCATTACCGAAATTCGTTCCTATTCCAAAGCCGTCAAGTATCATCAATACTACAGGTTTTTTCATCTTTTAGCCACCTTAAAATATTTTTTATTCTTCGATTATTTGCTTGCTGCTGCGATAAGTACACCAAACTGGTCAGCCTTAAGTGAAGCACCGCCGATAAGACCACCGTCAACATCAGGCTGTGCAAGAAGCTCCTCGCAGTTTGCAGGATTCATTGAACCGCCGTACTGAATTGTAACAGCATCTGCAACTTCCTGTGAATAGAGTTTAGCAAGAGTATCACGAATGAGTTTGCAAACTTCCTCAGCCTGCTCTGATGTAGCGACCTTACCTGTACCGATAGCCCATACAGGCTCATATGCGATAACTGTCTTTTTAACATCCTCTGCACTTACATCAAACAAGTCGAGCTTTATCTGTCTTGCAACAACTTCTTCTGTAATTCCGCATTCTCTCTCCCAAAGAAGCTCGCCTACACATACGATAGGCTTCAAGCCTGCTGCAAGAGCTGCCTTTGTTCTCTTGTTAACTGTTTCATCAGTTTCACCGAAATACTGTCTTCTTTCGCTGTGACCGATTATAACATACTCTACACCAAGCTCTGTAAGCATATCTGCTGAAATTTCACCTGTGAAAGCACCGCTCTTTTCAAAGTGTACATTTTCTGCACCGACTTTGATATTTGTACCCTCTGTCATTGCCATAGCTGTTTCAAGATTTGTGAACGGTACACATATTACAACCTCACAGTCAGCATTTTCAGCCAACGGCTTTATTCCCTCGATAAGAGCCTTTGCTTCGGGGCGAGTCTTGTTCATTTTCCAGTTACCTGCGATTATTGTCTTTCTCAAAGCCTTGTTCATTTTAAAAATCTCCCTTTCTTTTTAGAGTGGAGTTTGGAGAGTGGAGAGTGAAGATATTAAAATACCCACTTTACTCTCAAAATCCACGTTTTTTATAAAAATTTGTGTTTCGGTGAAAAGCCGCAGTAAAAAAACTGCTCCACTCCCAACTCTCCACTCTCCACACTTATAACAATGGGACAAGACATACCGCCCTGCCCCATCGCCAATACAATTAGCAATGTGCAATTAGCAATGAGCAATTATTTTTGCCGCCGCTAACAAGCACAAAATGCCAATTCAAATTACAATCCTGTTTTTATCAACAACCCGCAGAAAGCAATTCATTGCTAATTGCTAACTGCTAATTGCTAATTTATTTATCGTTGAGGCAAGCAATACCAGGAAGGATTTTGCCCTCGAGGAATTCGAGTGATGCACCGCCGCCTGTTGAGATATGTGTCATTCTGTCAGCATAGCCGAGCTTTTCAACTGCTGCTGCGGAGTCGCCGCCGCCGATTATTGATATAGCATTGCTCTCTGCAACTGCCTTTGCAACAGCGATAGTACCCTGTGCGAAGTTCTCCCACTCCGAAACGCCCATAGGACCGTTCCATACAACTGTGCCTGCACCGTCAAGAGCCTTTGCAAACTTTTCTCTTGTCTTCGGACCGATGTCAAGTCCCATCCACTCATCAGGAATCTTATCGGAATCAACAATCTTGTGTTCAGCATCAGCCTTATATTCTGTTGCAACAACGGTATCTTCAGGAATAAGGAAGTTTACGCCCTTTTCCTTAGCCTTTGCCATGATATCCTTAGCAAGCTCTACTTTATCGGGCTCACAGATAGATGTACCTATTGAATAACCGAGAGCGTTCATGAATGTATAAGCCATACCGCCGCCGATGATAAGTGTATCAACTTTATCGAGGAGGTTTGTGATAACGCCTATCTTATCAGATACCTTTGCACCGCCGAGAATAGCTACGAAAGGTCTCTTGGGTTCTGTCAAAGCTCCGCCCATTACAGAAATTTCCTTCTGGATGAGGTAGCCGCATACTGCAGGAAGATAATCAGCAACACCTGCCGTTGAAGCGTGTGCTCTGTGAGCTGTACCGAATGCGTCATTTACATAAATCTCAGCAAGTGAAGCAAGCTGCTTTGAGAACTCAGGATCATTTTTTTCTTCTTCCTTATGGAAACGTACATTTTCGATAAGTTCAACTTCTCCGTCCTTGAGAGTTTCGGCAATGCTCTTTGCACTTTCGCCTACAACGTCTTTAGCCATCTTTACTTCAAATCCGAGAGCCTTTGAAAGATAAGCTGCAACGGGTGCAAGTGAATATTTCATATTGAATTCGCCCTTCGGACGACCAAGGTGTGAGCAAAGAATCACTTTTGCATTGTGGTCAACGAGATACTTTATAGTTTTCATAGCCTCGTCAATACGCTTGGGGTCAGAGATATTTCCCTCTCCGTCAAAGGGTACATTGAAGTCGCAGCGTACAAGGACTTTCTTGCCTGCTACGTCAATATCTTCAACAGTTTTCTTGTTAAGATAGTTCATTGAAATAACATCCTTTCGATTTAAAATAAATTATCCGTATATATTTTATAACATTTCGCATATTTTTTCAATAGGAAAACATAAATTTTACAAATATTCATACAATTTTTTCATTTGCCGAATTCCGGATACAGCTTGAGTGTTTCCTGTATTGAGCCGTCAAATACGACCTTTCCCTTTTCGAGATATATACATCTGTCGCAAAAATCCTGTATATCCTTGCTGTGACTGACGTATATTACAGTTATATCCTGCTTTATCATTTCGGATATCTTTTCCTTGCATTTTTTCTTGAAAGCCGCATCTCCGACACTCAACGCCTCGTCTATTACAAGAATATCGGGATTTGTATTTATATTTATCGCAAAGCCTAGTCTAACACGCATACCTGATGAATATGTCCTTACAGGCTGGTCTATGTATTCTCCGAGGTCTGCAAATTCTATTGCCTTTTCCTCTATTTCCTTTATCTCGTCACTTTTGAGTCCCAGAACATAGCACTTGAAATGTATATTTTCACGCCCTGTCATATCAGGAACAAATCCTGCTGTCAGTTCAAGAAGTGCCGATACCCTGCCCTTGACATAGACAGTTCCCGTTGTCGGAAATGCAACTCCCGTCACCATTTTCAGCACAGTTGACTTGCCTGCACCGTTTCTTCCGATTATGGCAACGGATTCACCTTTTTTTATCCTGAAACTGACTTCTTCAAGTGCCTTGTGTCTTTTGAATCTCTTTGAATTATAGAAAAGTGCCGCAAACTGTTCACGGCTGTTTTTATACAGCGTATATATTTTGCTGACCTTATCGAAGACTATTATATCCTCTCTCTCATCCGTTTCGCTCACACTATCATCTCCCCATATCGTTTATAGATACATTCTAAACTTTTTACTTTCATTTGTCAACTTTTCCCTCAAATAAAGTATTTTTCTCTGATATCTGTTTCACTCATCAGCATTACAGCCCCTGCCGCAAGAATCGGATATATCTCCGTCTCATCGGATATTATCTCAAATTCACACGGTTCTATATATCTTCCCGAAAAATTTATTCCCCTTTGCAAACTGACTATCTTTGCAGGATAAACTCCCGACATATTAAGACTTGCCCTTGCATTCATCGAACACGTTATGACATTTTTACAACCCTGATGCTTCAGCAATTCCAATGCTTTCATATTTCCCGAATCAACTATAACCGCAATATCACACAAACCAAACTCAATATCTTTCACTTCATCTCCCAATATAACTATACAGTCACATGAAATTTTTTCGATATCCGTCATTACGCAAAATTTCGGCTCATTTTCCGTTTCATAAACCTTTTTTCCATCAATGACCAATGCTCCGCCATTTTTTGCACACGCCTTTATAATAATCTCAGTTAATCTTCTATCTTTAGAATCACCCGATATTATAACATTCTGCATAAATACCCCTCCCCCGTTCAAAATGAATTATTGACTATTTCACCAAAGTTATTCAAAGCCTCTTGACAAACTATTTTCAATGCGTTATCATACAATCATAATTTTAGAAAGAGGGTGAATTTTATGCCGAAACTTATAAAAATATATCCTACAACTCAATATTTATCTCACAAGCAGACACATGAAATTTGCCTGTACGGAAAACGTTGATAGGTGAGCCTTATTCCGTGTAACTGGAATGGGCTTTTTCAGGAAAATATTTTTCGGATAAAGTGCATTTAACGAGCGTTCTGTCATTGTGACGGAACGCTTTTTTCGTGCATTTTTTACAGGCATTTACTATTTTCTTTGTCATTCCGAACGCAGTGAGGAATCATAGTAAGATTCTTCGTCGCTTTCGCTCCTCAGAATGACATAAAAATAATTTTACAATGTACTATTCTACGAAAGGACTTGAATTTATGATAATCTTAAACGGAAAATACAACTATGCAAAGGTTTTTACAGATGTTATCGAACAGGACGCTATCACACAAATTATTGAACTCCTTAACCAACCTATGTCACAAAATCAGACTATACGCATTATGCCTGATGTTCATGCAGGTTCAGGCTGTACTATCGGTACTACCATGACTATCACCGACAAAGTTGTTCCTAATCTTGTCGGCGTAGATATCGGCTGCGGTATGGAAACTATCAGGCTCAGAGAAAAACACATTGAAGTTCAGCAGCTTGATAAACTTATCTATGAAAAAATCCCCTCGGGATTTGCTATCCGTTCCAAACCCCACAAATTCGCTGAACAGGCTGACCTGTTACAGCTCCGCTGTTTTGACCATATACACTACGACAAGGCTCTTAACAGCATCGGCACACTTGGCGGAGGAAATCATTTCATTGAAGCAGATAAAGACGATGACGGTCATATCTATATCGTTATACATTCAGGCTCACGTTATCTCGGACTTCAAGTGGCAAAGCACTATCAGCTTGAAGCATATAAAATACTCAACCGCTCCTCTCAAAAGGAAGTTGATGAACTTATCGCCCGTCTTAAATCTCAGGGAAAAGAAAAACAAATTCAAAAGGAGCTTACAAAGCTCACTCATACAAAGCATACAGAAGTCCCCAAAGACCTCGCCTATGCACAGGGACAGTTATTCGATGACTATATCCACGATATGAAGATAATCCAGAAATTTGCAGAGCTTAACCGTCAGGCTATGATGGATGAAATAGTCAGAGGCATGAAGCTCCACATTGAAGAACAATTCACGACCACTCATAACTACATTGACACTGACAACATGATTCTCAGAAAAGGCTCTGTTTCCGCCCAGAAAGATGAAAAACTCCTTATCCCGATAAATATGCGTGACGGCTCTCTCGTTTGTATCGGAAAAGGCAACCCCGACTGGAATTTCTCCGCTCCGCACGGTGCAGGCAGATTAATGTCCCGTTCAGACGCAAAACAATCTTTCACTGTTTCAGAATTCAAAAAACAAATGCAGGGCATTTATACGACCTCTGTCGGTCAGTCAACTCTTGATGAATGTCCAATGGCTTATAAATCCATGAATGACATTGTAGACAACATTTCAGACACCGCTGAAATCGTACAGGTCATCAAACCGATATATAATTTCAAAGCAGGAAATGAATGATTTTTCTGTTGACCGCTTGATTCAATTGTGCTATTATATATTTTATGGAATTATAAAGCTGAATTGGAGAAGAAATTACTATGAATAATTTTCAGTCAAGAAGAATCGTTGTCAAAGTCGGTACTTCTACTCTGACATACGAAAACGGCAAAGTAAATATCAGACGTATGGAAAAACTCTGCAAAGTCCTCAGCGACCTGCACAATTCGGGAAAACAAATTATACTTGTAAGCTCAGGTGCTATCGGAGTCGGCATGGGTAAGCTCAACATTGCAAAGCGTCCCAAGGAAACCCGTTACAAACAGGCTCTTGCGGCTGTCGGTCAGTGTGAACTCATGTTCCTATACGACAAATTATTCGGTGAATACAACAATCATGTTGCACAGGTCCTCTTAACAAAAAATGTTGTTACCAACGACCATTCAAGACAAAATGTTGTCAATACCTTCCAGTCACTTATTGAAATGGGAATTATCCCCATTGTCAACGAAAATGATACCGTTGCGGTAGATGAGCTTATCGGCGACAACTTCGGTGACAATGACAATCTCTCGGCAATAGTCGCTGATTTGATTGCCGCTGATATGCTTATCATTCTCACTGACATTGACGGATTATACGACTCAGATCCACGCACGAATCCCGATGCAAAAAAAATATCCGTTGTCACTCACATTGATGACCAAATTCGTGAAATGGCAGGCGGTTCAGGTTCAAACAGAGGTACAGGTGGAATGGCTACCAAAATAACCGCTGCTGCAGCTGCGACAAGCTCGGGAATAAACTGCTGTGTAATGAGCGGAAACAATCCCCAAAATATTTACAAATTACTTGACGGTGAACAAATAGGAACAATGTTTGTTGCACAAGAAGGTAAAATTTAACTTGGAGGAATTTATTTATGACAGTTATTGAAGAAATGGGTGCAAGAGCTAAAGCAGCGTCAAGATGTCTGCTGACAGCCGGTGAAAAGAAAAATGATGCTCTCAAGGCTATTGCAAAGGCTCTCAGAGACAATGCAGATGAAATTATCAAGGCTAATCAGAATGACCTTGAAAACGGCGTCAAAAGTGGTCTTTCAGCTGCTCTGCTCGACAGACTCAAGCTCGACAAAAAAAGAATTGACGGCATTGCCGATGGTGTACTTGAAGTTGCCGCTCTGCCTGATCCTATCGGCACAGTTATTTCGGGAAGCACAAGACCTAACGGCATGAAAATTACAAAAGTCCGTGTTCCTCTTGGTGTTATAGGAATAATCTTCGAGGCTCGCCCCAATGTAACCGCTGATGCCGCTGTACTCTGTCTTAAAAGCGGAAACGCTGTAATACTTCGTGGCGGCAAGGAAGCTATAAATTCCAACAAGTGCATTACATACATCATGCAGGACGCTATTGAAAGTGTCGGTCTTGACAGAAATTCTGTCCAGCTTATCGAGGATACCTCAAGACAGTCCTCAATTGAACTCATGGAATTAACCGAATATCTTGATGTACTTATCCCAAGAGGCGGTAAGGGACTTATACAGGCTGTCGTTAAAAATGCCAAAGTACCTGTTATTGAAACAGGTGCAGGAAACTGTCATGTTTATGTAGACGAGAGTGCTGATATAAATATGGCGGCTGATATCATATACAACGCCAAGACCTCACGCCCCTCCGTATGCAATGCGATTGAAACTATTCTTGTACATGAAAATATCGCCGAAAAAGCCCTGCCCGTTATCAAGGCAAGGCTCGATGAAAAAAATGTTGAACTGCGTGGCTGTGAAAAAACAAGGGCTATACTCGGTGAAAGTGTTGTCCCTGCCGATGAGAGCGACTGGGAAACAGAATACGGTGACTATATTTTAGCCGTAAAAGTTGTTTCATCTCTCAATGAAGCTACTGCACATATCGCAAAATATTCCACAGGTCACAGTGAGTGCATAGTCACAAACGATTACAACAACGCAAATATATTCACTGCCTCCGTTGATTCAGCCGCTGTTTACGTTAATGTTTCGACACGCTTCACTGACGGCGGTATGTTCGGACTCGGTGCTGAAATAGGCATATCTACCCAAAAGCTCCATGCAAGAGGTCCTATGGGACTTAACGAACTTACCTCCATGAAATTCATCATCGAGGGCAATGGACAGGTCAGAAATTAAATCAGCAGGTACATCAAGGCTAATATCAGGCTGTTATCTGTCTTTTCGTCCATCAGAAGCAGTATCAGACCAAGTATCAGAGTCCGCTCTTTATCTTTCATAAGTGTTTCAAACAAACCGCCCGTTTCATTTTGTCTTTCGGGCGGTTTTTGGATATTCTCTGTATTCGGAGTATTTATCTCCGCAACAGGCTCAGACTGATGATGTAAAGGCTGACTTTGCTGCTGTACAGTCCTTGCACGATTCTGCATTTCCTCAGCCCTTCTCACTGCCTCCTGCTGCATTTTCTTCATTTCACTCTCAGTCATATCATCTCACCAATCCTTAAATTAGTGTGGAAAGTTGAGAGTTAAGAGTGGAGTTATAGTAAATGTCACTGAAAATTTCCTTTTGTCATTCTGAGGAACGAAGTGACGAAGAATCTTTTAAAGATTCCTCGCTTCGCTCGGAATGACAAGGCTTTGCTTGGAATGACATAGAGCAATTTATTTTGTGGTTATATGCTCCACTCCCCACTCTCAACTCTCCACTCTCAGAAAAGGTTTATTCCCGAGCTTTTCAGCAGCGGCAGTATCTTCATGAATCCGAGCATTTTTATTGCTCCGTCTATCCGCTTTGAACGCTCCTCTTTGAGAAAAGGCTTAAGTGCCTTCAATAATCTTATACTGTCATCGTCACCGCCCATTGACTGCAATAAAGGTGCTATTTTCATCATCGTACCAAGCATATTGGGATCGGGCATATTCAAAGAAGCAAGGGAATTATTTTGCTGTTCGGCTTTTTTCGGCTGACTGCTTTCACTGCCTTGTCCGAACATTCCCGCAAGTCCCTTTATCTGCTCCATCATTTCGGGATCACTCAGTATCTCGTTTATCTTACGGGAAATATCCTCCATTTCAGTTTCCTCCCATGAGTTTCTTTATCAAAGCCTGTGCCTGAGGTGTCTTTAAAATCTCCTTAGTCTTCTCCTTATCGGAAAGGATATCCTGCACCTGCTTCTGCTGTTCGGGAGACAGTTTATTGAACAGCTTTTCAGTACCCTGCTTATCCATCTTATCCATGCTTCTTCACCACCTTTGTTAAATGTATGCAAAGATATTTTTAATTATGTCAGGAGGCAATCAAATTGAAAATAATAGCTTTCTCGGATTCACACGGCGATCATTTCAACATGGAAAAGGCTCTCAGAAAACATTCTGATGCTGAAGCCGTTATATTCTGCGGTGACGGTCACAATGACATCAATGATGTTATGAAACATCACCCTGACAAAACCTTTTACTGTGTCAAGGGAAACTGCGACTGGTGCTGTCAGTTCGCCAGCCTTGTTACAGTTACACTCGCCGGCAAGAAAATTCTCGTAACTCACGGTCATGTTCAGCGTGTCAAAGAAAGCCTTATGCAGCTTACATATCTCGGCGAACAGGAAAAGGCTGATATAGTTGTCTTCGGACATACCCATCAGCAATTGACTGTATTTGAAAGTAATATTATACTTATCAATCCAGGTTCTGTAGGAAACGCTGGACAATATACTACTATCGAGATAAACGAAGCTACAGGCGAAACTACCGTCAAGGAATTTCCTCATTCAAAATTCGGAATATTCACTATCAAATAAAAGTATGAAAAATCAATTTTATTGACAAAAACACTTCTATGCTTTATAATATATTCAAAAAACAACGTGGGATGCACTATGAAAAACAAAAAATTTATTGTCACTTTTCTATGTCTTATGACATCATTTTTCATTTGCGGCTGTCATGCGGAAGTAAAAAATGCTGATACTTCAAATGTCAGCGAAAGTATTATACAGTCCTCTCAAATCGAAGAAAGCGTTGAAGTTCCAAAAATATCCTATGACCAGTCAAAGAGATTCTCAAATGAATACCGCTCATGCAAATATTACAATCAGCTAATGTCGGCATTGGGAAAAAACAAGGATTCTTCATTTATTCAGAGAGTCCTTGATATCGCATTGTCACAGGAGGGTTATCTGGCGTATGCACTTGAAGATATGTCAGTTGAACAGGCACGGGAAGAAGGCAAGCTCTGGACTGGTACTGAACTGCATTACGGAAGCACACTGACAGGCAATACAGAATATACCCGCTGGTTTTATCAATATGTCCTCCAAACCGACAGTCCATATATCGACTGCGAATGGTGTTCGATATTCGTGAGCTGGTGCCTGTATCAGGCAGGCTATCATGCAGATACAAAAAGTGACCGTGAATATTATTATTCATACTGTGCCGATCCACGACACGAAAGAAAAGACAATATTATACAGTCATTCAATTTAGACCAGAACAAAGTCTGGTATACCCCTACCGCAAACATAAAACTTGATGACTTCAAGGAAATAAATACTCCCGTCCATAAAGATATTGATCCGTATGATATAAAATACAAGCCCGGCGGTCTTATATTCATCTCATGGGACGGCTTGGGCTGGTCTTTTGAACATATCGGAATTGTTGTCAGCTATAACAAAGATGAGCATATCCTTACATACATCGGCGGAAACGACTATGGCTCGGTTATGATAAACTCCATTGACTTCGACACCGATGAATTTGATGTACAGCCTGTTGTCAGAAACTCCCAAAGGATAATGGCTTATGCCGAATATGATGCAGAACAGCCTCTCAATTCATGGTACATTGACGAATACGACAATTCCATTAAGTATTTCACCGACAAAAACGGAAACAAACATTTTTACTACAATGAACGATATTATAAATGAGCATACAAAAACTCCATCCTGTCAGAAAGCAGGATGGAGACTTTTTTATCCTTTTATATCAACATCGGCAGTTACTATAAATCCCTGAACATTATCGCCTGATATTTTATAATTACTGTTTTTGGGAACAGTCACTTCTGTTTTGGAATCCTCATTTGCAGTCACATAGTATACATACCACTTATTTTCGCCGCCTCCGTCAATCAGAAGCGGGGAATTTATATCATGTGTTCTGACAACATCTATATATTCTTCGAGTGTTATACCGTTTTGAGTGATATAAAAAGCTGCCGGCAGACCTACATATCTGAAATGCCATGATTCATAATTATATCCCGTTATTTCTTCCTTGCCGTAAGGATATCTGAGTATAAAGCCATATTTATAGCTGTTTGTATTTATCCATTCATATATGCCTGTTCCGTCATATTTTATACTGCCCTGTTCAACATCATTATTGAGAGTGAAATCTATAACAAGACCTGTCTGGTGTTCGCTGTAACCTGGACGTGCTACCCATTGTTCAGCCTCCTCAACTCCGACCTCCTCGACCTCATTATCAAATATTTCCGACTGATTATCATAGCTCCTGTAGCCGCAGGCTACCATTACATCATTTTCACCCTGAACATCTTCAAAATCATCCAGCATCTGATTGAGATAAACTATAATATCCTTGTTAAGACTCACATCATAGTCCGTAACTGCATAGCTGCCTGTTTTTTGTTCCATCAAAGATACTGCATCTTCACCGTCAGACGGACACTTATAATTTTTATTTACAAGTATCAAATCACCCTTATAAATTTCATCATGTCCAAGACTCAGTTTTTCGACATCGTCAAAAATTCCGCTGTTTATTTCGCTGACCACTGACACCTCTGATGCTACAGGTGAATTTTCTTCCTGATGCGAAGCAGCATGACTCGTTTCAGTTCCGGAGACCTCGGCAGATGACGGAGTATCTGCTTTGCCCCTTCCGCCGATAAGAGTAAAAAGATAAATCAATGTAAATAAAGCACAAAATATAAACATTATTATAAACATCAATTTAAACTGATCACCGTATGTCATAGGCTTTGACAGATCAACGTAAAGAAAACCTTTCTTTTTTGTTCTGTTCATAAATTTTATATCCTTTCTGTAATTTTTTTGGTTATATAAATAATAACAATATTTTATAAAAAAATCAACCTTTTATTCATATTATGCACAATTTTTATTCATAAAAAGTCTCCGGTTCAAAAAAAACATGAACCGGAGAAAAATTATTTCTTGGATTTTTTCTTTTTAGACCTTGTCATTACAAGTATGAACATGAATGCAACAGCAAATACTGCAACACCGAATAATATAAATACTACAGTTTCACCGGTATTGATAGGATTGTACGGATGGTCGGGATTATCCGGATTATAGCCGCTGCTTCCATCCGGATTATCCGGATTTGAACTTGAATCATCCGGCGGGATATCAACGACTGCCGAGAATATCCATTTAAATATAACCTCGCCCTCGATGTGAGTAATACCTGATTTTCCTCGTACAACAGTAACTCCGTTTTTATCGACTATCCTTGCACCATTATCTATTGCACCGCCATGTCCTGGATCATTCCAAACAATATCAACAGTCATGACTCTTGACTGACCGGGAGTATAATATCCAAGGTCAAGCGGAATTGTTCTGATATCAGGTGTACCCTCGCCGGTTACCTTGCCTTCATATATGATATTATCACCGAGAGTGATAACACAGTTACATTCTTCCTCAAGGTCTATCTCACCGTATTTGCTGATAGGCTCAGCCCTGAAATCAATATGATATGAAGCATCTTCACGAAGATTCATTATCTGAATTTTCTTGACATAATGTTCAGATGCCTTCATTCCTTCAACTTCAAAAAAATATTCACCGTTTTCACTCACCGAATTGCCCTTATCATCAAGTACAACAAGTTTTTCGGGCAAACCTGCAACTGTACCTGCTCTCAGTTCATCTGCAAATGCAGTCACACCAAAAGCCGAAGAAATAAGCACCGCAGCGAGCAACACCGTTATTATTCTGTACCATAGCCTTTCTTTCATACGGCTGCCTCCTGTCAGTTAAATAAAATAAGCATTCGCTTTCTTTGTCACACTTCATCAAATAACACACTCTATGCACTATCTAACTAAAAATCCAAAATAATCGACTGTGAGAACAAGCTCTTATCCCGCAGTCGAAAATATACTTAGAAGTAACCGTTTAAGCAAATTCTTACACATAAAATGTCTATGTCTACATTATACACTAAATAGCCGAAAAATCAATAGTTTTTATCAAATTTTGTAAAACTTTTTATTTTATAGTCCCTAAAATTATCCAATTTTATCAATATTATTAATAAATAATGAACATTTCTGACAGTTATGATAATACATATATTCTCCAAGATATATTTCTCCACAAAAAACGACACCGATTTATATGGTGTCGTTTTATTATTGTTATTACGTTGTTTGTTGCTTGCTCACTTCGCTCTGTTCTCTTGGTGTATCTTTCTTCAAAAATCTCTTCCAAGCGTCCTGCCAGTTATCTTTGTTTCCACTTGTATTTTCCAAAGGAGTTTTATTAAAGTCATAGCCATAAACACTGCTTTCTACATCAGCAACTTCATTTACAGTATTACCATACTCATCTACAGTTTTTGTAGTAACTTTACTTCTACCTGTATCAACAGTCTGCACAAGCTCACTGTATATTATCATCTCAACAGGCTGTATCCTGTCAATGTTACTATTATCAATAACATCATTATTACTATCATACTTTTGATAGTCTATCGTTACACCATAAAACAACGGAGTCGTTGGAACACTTGGCTGTGCATTATGTACTACGGCTGGAGTTTGAGTATTATCTGTCCATGCTTCCTCATATGGATTCAGAGCCTCTGTATAATAGAAGTATCCGCCCAAGCCGCTTGCATCATCAAGAGGAACATAACGCCATTTTAAATCTTCAAATGGTTCTTCAAAAGTAGCTTTATTATATTTCAGCTTTTCTTTAAATTCAGCCCACGAACATACATCATTTTCTCCTGTTCCGTACTTAACTTTTGCCTGACTTGCAATACTACTGTCGGCAAATTCCGCATATACTCTCACAAATGCAGGTACTGTACCTGTATTCTGTATCTGAACCTGTTTTGTGATAGTATTTATAATTTCCAATTCTGACGGCTCGCTGAACTGCTCGTCTATGGACACCTCTCCATAGCCTACTTTTACGGTATTCGTTTTGTCTTTTTTATCGCCCAGATATGCAATCGTAACATTGACCATAAGTGAAAAAACAGTCACAACTGCTAATATTATGAAAATACCTGTATATCTCTTGACGGTGAAAGCATCAATATATTTCCTCATGGCTGCTTATTCACCCCTTTTTCTCTTTAATTATATTAAAAATTTTCAGTAAATCCGCTTGTTCAACAAAATCTCTTAAACTGTTCAACTCACCCCCCAAGCTGTCAGCCTGTATACCATACGCATCTATTGTGATTTGGGTTTCTTCATTTAATGGCTTATCATCATCTTTAGAATTGACCTCCTCATCAATGAAGCTCTTTAACTGTATCCTGTCAAAAAGTGATACTGTCTTCTTCTCCTTTGCGAGCTTTTTGTTATATCCGAAATAGTAATAATCATACTTTCCTGCATCTGTTCCTGATGTTGGCTGATTGAGTTCCCTTTTCAGATATATCCAGCCCTCTTTTACATTATTTGATGAATCAACACCTTTATTGTAGTAAAAATCAAGTTGGGGCGAAGCTTTCGGTTCACCATTATCAGTAAGTTCAGCTGAAACCGCTGTTGATGTTGTACCATTGACACCATCGGCTATTATTTTGTAGATTTCATCAGATTTTTGTACTATTGCCGTTGTATTATAATTATCGTCAAATGTCCTATTATTTTCAGTAGGTGTACCTTCTTCATATATTCTTTTTGGATTATCACCTATTTCTGTGTGTGCTTCATAAAGAAGTGTGACATTTCTTTTCGGAACTCCTACTCGGAAAAATACATACTCGTCTTTTGTGCCTATATTTGTAATGACAGGATTTTTTGTAACGGAACCTCCTGCCGCAACTATCTTACTATCCTCATAACTCGGCTCATCAATTTCAAGAGCAACCTTGCCTATTGTTATAATATTATCTTTCGCTTCAGCATCCGTCAAATACGATATTGTCGCTCCAAGTGAAAAAAATGCGATAATTGTAGTACAAGCGAGGGCTATTGGTACAATAGTCTTTACTTTCTTCACACAAAATCATCTCGCTTTCTGTTTATGGTGTTGTCGGATTCAACATTGCCCATACTTCTCCCGGAATGTCTGTCGTTTGATTATCAGGCTTAAGGAAATTAGCCTGAATACCATAGGCATTTATATGTATGCTGTAATCCCTTGCAGGATCGGGAAATGCTGTAACATGGTTAGTTGAATCGGCTTTTCTTTCCCTGAAATTCTGAACATATATCTTATTGAATAAGGGAATTTGTACAGTTGTCTTTGGAGGAAGCTGTTCCAACTTTTCATTATTATTTGCCTGAACATAAGCATATACATAAGTCCAAGTTTTATTCGTTGCATTTGATTGTGGATAGTCATCAATAAGTTTCCAACTGGCAGTATTTATATTCTGCGTTTCTTTATAAAGGTCATCACCCGTATAACCGGTTAAATTATTAACATTATCCAAATTGTCTTTAACGTACGCTTCACCTGTCGCAACGAATTTATACAACGGAATTTTTTTACCTTCCGTGTTTGTATAAGCTGGCTTTCCGGCATATATCTTATCATCTTGATAAGCTTTTTCTATGATAAGATTCGGATCATCATCATACGGAACTATAACTTCCAGGAATACATATGTATTGACGGTATCCTCCTTGTTGAAGATAGTCGGATCTTTGTCTATGAATGTATTCGGCACGGTTTCTTCTCCGTTTTTGGGATCCCAGTGAGGCTCTGTCAGTACAATATCAACCTTGCCGGCTTCAAATCGGTTGGTCACTTCGTCAAAGGATACAAACATTGCCAATGTTATCAACAGTACTATACTCAAAAAAACTAATATAATACTTGCATTCAAAGCCGGAGACCGTTTATATTTCGGTGGTGTATTTGTAGTTTTCTCGGACATAGTAAACTGCTCTCCTTTCACAAATTTTACGAAAACTCAAAAATTCTTTACATATTATTATACTATAATAACAAATTAATTTCAATAAAAATCTTTTGTATATTTATCCTATATTCTCACAAAACTGAATTGAAATTTTCCCTTATAAATATTTTACACCATATTTTCGACATAATCAAGAAAATTTGCGAAAAAATGTTGTACAGATTTACTATTTTGTTAAATTGACCAAAAAACGGTACAAAATTTCATGACATAGTACAAATTTCATCATTTCAGTACCAAAAAAATCGGGCTGAAAATCGAATTTTTGTCGGCTGAACTCCGCTCCCAAAGAGGCTTACAGGCAATTTCATACTTTTTGCACGCACTACATTTGCATGGTTCACATCTACGGATGAGGTTACCAACCGTTTGTCAGCAAATGCTGATTATGATGTAAGAATCGTCGAGTCCTTTGCTCCGCCGAAAAACTGGCTGCCCGGAAATACTATTAACAAAGATGTTTATGCTACTAACACTGGTAATATTGGTGCATTTGTTAAAGAAACTGTATCTGGTGTTCTTACAATCACTAATGAAGTTCCTACAGAAATATTTGATGCTTCAAAATGTGTTGAATTGACAGAAGAAGAGAGATATGTTATGGAGGCTGGTTCTTTCCTTGCTTTTAAGCCTGCTACATCTACTAAAACTCTCGGTGACCAGATTGTAATTCGTCCAGCTGATCAGGGCACTACGGTAAAGACTGAGTTTACACCAGATGCTGATGGACTGTATGTTTTCAGAAGAAGTATTGATGTTGATACTGGTACGCAAGCTGAAACATTTGAATACGAAGGTTATTATTATGATAGTACAACTGGTAAGTTCTTTAAGATAACAGATCTGAACATTACACCGGATTCACAGGTTGACCTTGCTGATGATGGAGTAGCAACTGATGGTAATCTTTCTGCTGCAACCTGCAAATATTTAGAAGAAAAAACAGAAACTATAGATCCTGTTGCATTGGAGTATGATGCTGCAAATCATAAATTAGTTGCTACTTATGATACTGGTATTCCTAATAGTTTGTTCTCAGACTTAGAGAAAGCAGCTGCTCGTCTCGATGCAGCAAATCACAATGTTCAGTATTTGACACAGCTTGTTAATAAAGCGACAGATGAGAATGCAGCTAATTCAGGAACAACTTCATCCCAAAATACAGCATTGACAAGTGCACAAGATGAATTAAATGCTGCACTTTCGGCTCAGTCAACTGCTGCTGCTACGTTGTTGACTGCAACTACTGCTTACAATAATGCAACTAATGCTAAAAATGCAGCGCAGGCAGCTTACGATGCTTCAAAAGCAAAACTGTTTGGAGCATCTGGTTCAGCTTCTTCCCCTCAGTCTGGCTCGTTGTTAAAGACATATCAGGATGCTACAGCAGCAAAAACTGCTTGGGATACCGCTAACACTGATCAGGCAAATGCTTTTGCAAATGAAGTAGCTGCATGGCTTGCAACAAATCCGGCAGGAGTTACAAACAATACTTTGGCAACATTGACGGTTGAAGAGCTTCAAAAGTTTACTCCTTCTGCTGAGCTGCATGATTATTATCAGCTCGTTGCCGCTGAACTTATTGCTAAGACAAACTATGAAAATGAAATGAAAAAGGCTTACGGACAAACGGATGGAAACGAAACTACAGGACATTATACACCTGGTTCACTTTATGGTGTACTTCAGGCTGCAATAACAACACTTGGTAATGCTTCTTCTGGTGCTACCCAGGCTTATAATGATGCTTTAGCTGCAAAAGCTGCTGCTGATGATGAAGTAACAACAAAACAAGCTGCTTATGATGCTGCTCTTGCTGCTTATAATAGCGCCGTTGCTGCCGGTACAGAATCAGCTGCGACACTTGCAAAATTGACAGCTCAGAAAGCTGCTGCTGATGCTGAATTGTCTGCTGCTAATGCTGCATATAATGCCGCTCAGACTGCTGCCGCTGCTGCAACATCAGCTACTGATGTTCTTAAGATCAACATCAACCTTGCTAACGATGTAACAGCAGGTGGAACTGCTGAAAAGTGGCAGGTTCTTCCGAATCCTATTGCTAATAATGAAGCAGTTTTCTATTACACAAGTATTCTTGAGGGTGGAGAGACATCTTCAAAACTCATAGATAGTGTAGAACTTGACAGTAGCGTAACAGAAAAAATGTATAAATCATTTGATTTCGATCTGAATGTTGCACTTAAGTCTGCTCAGATTACTTATGCTGATGATAATACAACGATATTAGCTGATTCAACAACTACTGAACTTGGTAAAACAGCTACTTTGACTACACCAACAGATATCAACACTGCACTCACATGGGCATAATCTAACCCACAGCAACCTAACCGCAACTGAATAACTAACAGCCCCCGACACGCTGAAATACGGTGTGCCGGGACAGCTGAAAACCGAATACTAAATGAACAGCAGCCGCCCCCGGCAGACACGCTGAATAAGCTGCCTGCTCGGGGGTGGCGTTCATTTAATACAATGTACAATGTGCAATGTGCAATGCCTCTAATTATGATTGCTAATTGCTAATTTTTCAAAATATGCCGAAAGCTGCTCAGTTACCCCCCTGAGCACCTTTCAGTGTTTTTTGTGACATATACAAAAAGGGTGAACAACATGAACAAAGCATATAAATTCAGAATGTACCCTACCCCTCAACAATTAACCAAAATAGAAAAAACCTTTGACGGCGTGAGGTTTATATTTAACAAGATGCTCACCGACAAGCTGGCTTACTACAACGAAACCGGCAAGCAGCTTAAAAATACACCCGCACAGTACAAAACAGCGTTTCCGTGGCTCAGAGAGGTAGACAGCCTCGCTCTTGCCAATGCTCAGCTGAATTTGCAGGATGCCTATACAAGGTTTTTCAGAAACCCCGCAGCCGGCTTTCCGAAATTCAAATCAAAGAAACATTCCCGAAAAGCCTACACTACCAACTGCGTGAACGGAAATATTGTGATACGGGACGGTGCTGTAAAACTGCCGAAGATAGGCTTGGTGAAAATTAAACTGCACAGAACCATACCGGACAGCTACAAGCTGAAATCCGTGACCGTGAAATGCGACTTTAAAGGACGCTACTATGCGTGTGTGCTGTTTGAGTACGAGCCGCAGAAAACCGATGTCCTGCCGCAAAGCTGTATCGGCGTGGAATACTCCGACAAAGGTTTATTTACCGACAGCAACGGCAGAGAGATAGGCTATCCGCCGTATATCCAAAAGACGCTCAAAAAGCTTCGCCGTGAAAAGAAACGGCTCGCAAACATGAAATACAAGTCAAACAATCGTGATAAACAACACAAAAAAGTGCTGAAAATCAGAGAAAAATTCTACCGCCAAAGAGATGACTTCCTGCACAAGCAGTCCCGGCAGATAGCCAATGCCTATGACTGTGTGTGCATCAAAGACCCGGCACAGGGTGTCAGCTATGACTTTGGCTGGGCACTATTCAAGTTTTTCCTGAAATACAAGCTGTTGGAAAAAGGAAAAAGTCTTGTCATGACTGACAACATAGCATTAAGCAAAATGCTTTACAGCTTTCAGGCTGTTTAATTTAAATGCTGTACCGTGGGGCACACGGAGAAAGCCCGTTTTATCTGTATACGGTTTCGTGTACTTGAGCGGGAAATCCTTATATTAAATATGAGGATATGCCACTTCAGTAATTAACCTTTATAAAGGAGAGGAATTCATCGTGGAAATAAGGATTAAGACAAGAATCACAACAAAGATGAGGATAATATCGTTTGTGTTGGCTTTCGTGATGGTGTTTGTCGGGCTGCCGTATATTGGGTTGGAAGTTAAGGCGGACGAGGGCGGATCAGAAAGCCTTTATATCACCAAGTATACCAAAGACAGCAAGACAATGGCAAAGAACACTACTGGTGTAGAAAGCGGTTATGTATATAAAGGTACAATGAAACCAGCCAGTGTTATGATGTACGATTACAGGTCAGACAAGGAAATTAATGGTGTCAGCGGTGATTACACCCCTGATTCTACTGTTGGCGTGGATACGGAACATTTTACCACATTCAATAGTGCGATTTCGAATGGTAATCTTGAATCTGCTGCTGGAAATAATATTACAATAGTTCTTCAAAATTCTGGATACAAATCAACAGACGATGTAAGCATATATATGAGAAATGGTTCAGCAGCAACGAACCCTTGGCCTGGCAAAAAAATGACGTATCAAAGAGGCGAAAATAACACAGTTGAATTTGTATATACATTTAGTACTACTAATTCTGATTATGTTGGATTTACACCTACGCAAATAAAATTTACAAATGGTAGTGACGACCTGCCAGGCGGCGGTGAACAATACTATGGTAATGATGTGGTTCGATATAATGGTAACGCAAGTACATATGAAAATGGATATACATTTTACGTAAATGTAAGTGATTATAGAGCATATAAAGCTGCAGGTTCAAAAGATATTTATTCTTGCGATTATGAAACCCCACTTTATTTCGATTGTTTTTTAAGAGATGAACCCAATGAGCAAAGTAAACCTCCAATAAATCAATATACATCTTCAAATGTATATCCCTATAACAACTTTTACTGGCAGGCAAACCTTGCATTAAGAAGTGCAACTTGGAACAATTCCACAAATAAATGGAATCTAACTCAAACAGATGCTTCCGTGCAAAAGCTGGTAGACAATCAACTGGGAACAGGCGGCAAACTGATGCAAAATGATGTAGAGCTGCCTTACTTTAGTTCCACATGGGCAACCCAAAAAAGCAACAACAGTATGGTTGCTTATGAAAACAGCGGCAAGGGATATTACTTTCCATTCTATGAAGTGTGGAAACAAGCAAGTACAGTTGTCGGTTATGTATCAGGTGACGACAGCGGCACTACCACTGAGCAGGCAAGATATTATCAGTTCAATTCAAAGGATTCCAATGTGTACTTTGATTCTGCTAACGGATTCAGAGAAACTACCGAAGCTATCTATGGCGGTGGTGGTAAAGGATTCTTTCCATTCAATTCCAAGGATACAAGCGAAGCTAATAACAACTGCTGTTTCGGTGCAAAATTCCAAATGGAATTCAAACTGACAGAAGATGGAACAACAGAAGTTCTTGATGCAAACGGCAACGCTATGAAAAAGGGCGGTACAGTTCCTACATTGTTTGAATTTACCGGTGACGATGACCTCTGGGTATTCATTGACGGTAATCTGGTGCTTGACCTTGGCGGTGCACACGGTAAATCAGAGGGTTATATCAATTTTAAGAATAGAACTGCTGTAGCAAAGAAAGCACTTGATTTTGGTACAAGCGGAAAAAATAATCTTGGTGCGACACCTTCCACAAATGTTCCGATTAAGTCTACTCAAGCAGAATTTGTTGCTCTCCTCGGACACAGTGAGGGAAAAACAAACACTGTATCAAAATACGATGACACCTATACTCACACCATGACAATATTCTACATGGAACGTGGTATGTTGGAATCCAACCTTAAAATTCGCTATAACTTCCCTGTTGAAGCAAATTTCAGTAAGATGAAAATCAGAGAGAATACAGATTTTAGCGTGGTTAATGATGGTCTGCAAAAGATAACACAGGTTGCTGCTGAAGATGATGTATTCATGTATAATGTATCTAACACACCTCCGTCAGGTTCTTTACCGGCTGAAGAAGAGGATACAACGGGTGTTGGTGTACCTTATCCTACATATGACAAAAACGTCAGATATAATACAAACAGACGCAACACAGATGCTCAAAGTATCACAACAGTCTTAACCAATACCGATGCTGTAGATGTAACGCAAGAAGATATTATCTTTTTGAATACTAAGATTGGAAGTACTACTGATTACTGGGATAAAGATAGTGCATTGATAGGTGCATATCTTTATACAGGAACTGGCGATAATAGAACTGTATTAGGTACTCTTGTTCCAGGTTCGGATCATATTTACAGTTTTAATGTCGGACAAAAAGAACGTGTACATTTCGTAAGAATGGATCCAAATTGTGGACTGACATTTCCATATACAGCAGGTGAAATCATTAAAGGTAGTAATGGATGTTGGAATAGGACTACTCAGGATCTACAATTTACTAAAGGTTATACATACAAGCTTACTGATTGGGATAGTGTTGATAGCGGTACTGCACCATCAGGCTCGAGTACACTTAATTACTATCCCACGCAAAAATATAATTTTTCCAACAATACTTCATCAATAAAGGCAGTAGGTAATGTCAGCTATCTGTGGGTAGATCAGTTCTCAACTCGTGTGGAAGATAAAGATGATGGCATTTCCAAAATGACTAATATTACCGATGCAAGCGGTAATCTCTATCTTATGTACGGCATGGAGGGTGATGATGCAGAATCTTCCGCAGAGTTTGAAAGCCA
Source organism: uncultured Ruminococcus sp. (assembly GCA_902800065.1). Classification (GTDB taxonomy): domain Bacteria; phylum Bacillota; class Clostridia; order Oscillospirales; family Acutalibacteraceae; genus UBA1213. The sequence goes on along the minus strand of CADCDE010000001.1, from coordinate 204 downwards.
GTTCAAAAAGTATTCTACAATGACGATTGTTCAGGCAAATCAGCTTCATATACCTACAAGGGGTACGGGGGCTAATGCCGATAATCCGGCTTCTTTTACCTCTCCCTCTTCAAGAACTGTCAACGAATACTATACAACTGAGGTCAGCACATTTACTCGTTATGCAGGAAACGAAGAAACTTTGACGCCTACTGAAAATGCATC